>NZ_AUTH01000070.1:0-2018 GCF_000497975.1 Pseudoalteromonas sp. TB41
GTAAGTGGCGTCCCCAAGGGGATTCGAACCCCTGTTACCGCCGTGAAAGGGCGGTGTCCTAGGCCTCTAGACGATGGGGACACAGAATATGTGTCACTAGGACAATTGATTAGTTTTACTCACATCCTGAGCTTTAAGGTAATGGCGTATAGTACAAATAAAGACTCGAGCTTTATGTGTTACGCTATTTTCTCGGTAAAACCGCCTTTAACTAAAAAGTTAAATGGCGTCCCCAAGGGGATTCGAACCCCTGTTACCGCCGTGAAAGGGCGGTGTCCTAGGCCTCTAGACGATGGGGACACAGAAAACTGTTACCCTAGGACAAACACTAAAAATTGGTGGAGCTATGCGGGATCGAACCGCAGACCTCTTCGCTGCCAGCGAAGCGCTCTCCCAGCTGAGCTATAGCCCCAACTTATTCAATACGCTCGGTGATAATCACGTCGTGTATCGCTTAGTGCGGGGCGCATTCTATGCACCCCCCAAAATAAAGTCAACAGTTTTTTATGCGACATTATTTAAATGGTTTAAATTTCAACAAACTGGCTATCATACGTGCTAAAAAACAGATTTTCATACTAATTTAGATGTCATGTTGCGCTTTACGTTGTTGTACTCGCCACATGTATACGACTAAGTACCCTATTCAACCGATAATATGAGTTTGAATATGATTTAAAGGGTATACATTTATATGCAAATTAGCTTGGTGCTGTTTTACTACTAAAAAAGCGCTGTTCATTGGCATGTTAAACTTTAAATAACTTTTTATTATCCGCTAATTTGTATCACGCAATACAATTATTGAAAGTTAGTCTTTTATTACATAAATATTTTATTGTTTATCCGACCACTAATGACATCTATTTAGTCTACGCCGCCGACTTTAAATAAACATTAAGCTTAACAATTGTTCGTTTAATATTAGTTTGTTGATAAAGTGAACACCGTTCGCACTGTATTGTTTATAAAAGCTTCATTCAGCACATTTTTATCATTCAAGTGTTGACACATTTGCAACTCTATCTATAATAGCGCCCCACAACAACGCAGCAATGTGGTGTTGTTTAGATGCGGGTGATTAGCTCAGTTGGGAGAGCATCGCCCTTACAAGGCGAGGGTCACTGGTTCAAGTCCAGTATCACCCACCACATTTTAATGTGTCGTATCTAATATTCTATATGGGGCGTTAGCTCACTTAGAAAAAAGAGAGCCTACTGCTATTTACAAGTAACGGCAAGGTTCACTGGTTAAAGTCCAGTACTATTAAACTTTAATAGTAGCGTTTAAATTTATATGTGGGTGATTAGCTCAGTTGGGAGAGCATCGCCCTTACAAGGCGAGGGTCACTGGTTCAAGTCCAGTATCACCCACCACATATAAAACCTATTGTTATATTAATAGTGATATGTATTAAAATTGTAATATGGGTCGTTAGCTCAGTTACAAGAAGTGAGAGCATCACCGCTATTTACAAGTAACGGCGAAGTTCACTGGTTAAAGTCCAGTACTATTTATTTTAATAGTAGCGTTTTAATTTATATGTGGGTGATTAGCTCAGTTGGGAGAGCATCGCCCTTACAAGGCGAGGGTCACTGGTTCAAGTCCAGTATCACCCACCACATATAAAATCTATTATTATGTTAATAGTGATTTGTATTAAAATTGTAATATGGGTCGTTAGCTCAGTTACAAGAAATGAGAGCATTACCGCTATTTACAAGTAACGGCGAAGTTCACTGGTTAAAGTCCAGTACTATTTATTTTAATAGTAGCGTTTTAATTTATATGTGGGTGATTAGCTCAGTTGGGAGAGCATCGCCCTTACAAGGCGAGGGTCACTGGTTCAAGTCCAGTATCACCCACCACATATAAAATCTATTATTATGTTAATAGTCATGTTTTAAAGTTGTAATATGGGTCGTTAGCTCAGTTGGGAGAGCATCGCCCTTACAAGGCGAGGGTCACTGGTTCAAGTCCAGTACGACCCACCATTCTTTGAATGGTGCATATTACAA
>NZ_AUTH01000071.1:0-35328 GCF_000497975.1 Pseudoalteromonas sp. TB41
TATAATAATATAAATATTAACTGCAGTGGGCGTAATAACAACCAAATGGCTCAACTGTCAGTGTTTCATTATCAAGCTTTGCGTTGTGATGAGAAAGGTCGCTATGTTCATTTTCAACACTTGCATTAATAGTAAGTTTTGCTTGTGAAGCACTCAAATTGAATACACACAACATTTTTTCATCGTTTAGAGTACGGTAAAACGCTAAGATTGGCTCTTCGGTTTGTAAAAACTCAATATCACCTTCAAGTAATACAGGCTGGTTTTTACGCCATGCCATAAATTCACGGTACGCATTTAATATTGAGTTTGAATCATTCTCTTGCTCAGCAACTGCTTGCAGCCTATGTTGTTGATCAACAGGTAACCACGGTTTTACTTCACTAAAGCCCGCATTGTGAGCATTGGCATGTGAGCTATCAAGGTTTTCCCAAGGCATTGGGGTACGACAACCATCACGGCCTTTAAAGTTTGGCCAAAACGTAATGCCGTATGGGTCTTGTAAATCTTCAAACGCAACGCTTGCTTCACCGAGCCCGAGTTCTTCACCTTGATACATACACACGCTACCACGTAACGAGGCCAATAGGGCGGTTAACATCTTACATTGCGCAGGGTTTACTTCACCCGTTTCGCTCCAACGACTTGCAACGCGCTCTACGTCATGGTTACTAAATGCCCAGCAAGGCCAGCCTTCAGTCATACGTTGTTCAAGTGTAGTAACGGTGTTTCTTATATATTCACTCGAGTAGTCATCAGTTAGTAGCTCAAAGCTGTAACCCATGTGCAGTTTATCGCCGCCTTGGGTGTATTCTGCCATGGTGGCTAATGAATCTTCAGATGAAATTTCACCCAGTGACACGGTTCCTGGGTATTTATTGAGCAAGGTGCGAATATCACGCATAAACTCAATGTTTTCTGGCTGTGTGTTGTTGTAGTAGTGATACTGAAAAGCATACGGATTATCTTCACTAAAACCACGGCCCTGACGCTTTTCTTTTGGTTTTGCAGGATTATCACGAAGCTTTGCGTCATGGTAACAAAAGTTAATTGCATCTAACCTAAAACCATCAACGCCTTTTTTAAGCCAAAACTCAACATTATCTAATACAGCTTGGCGAACATCAGGGTTATGAAAGTTAAGATCTGGCTGTTCCGTGAAAAAGTTATGTAAGTAGTATTGTCCACGACGCGGCTCCCATTGCCATGCACCGCCACCAAAAATAGACAACCAGTTGTTTGGTGCTGTTCCGTCTTCTTTAGCATCGGCCCATACATACCAATCAGCTTTATCGTTGGTTAAATCTTCACGGCTATCAATAAACCATTGGTGTTGATCTGAGGTGTGACTAAGCACTTGGTCTATAATAATTTTAATATCGCGTTGATGTGCTTGCGCAATGAGCTCATCAAAATCATCTAAGTTACCAAAAAGGGGGTCGATATCGCGATAGTCGCTAATATCATAACCAAAATCTTTCATAGGTGATTTAAAGAAAGGTGAGATCCAGATAGCATCCACCCCTAAGCTTTTAATGTAATCAATGCGATTAATTATCCCTTTTAAGTCACCAATGCCATCGTTGTTGCTATCTTGAAAGCTACGCGGATAAACCTGATAAATAACCGCACCTTTATACCATTGCTTTTGGGCCATGCCTTTCTCCGTTTTCACACTGTCTTTGTGTTGTTCTTTTTTAGAGGTGTTAATCCTCGTTTATTTGAAAAAGCATACTTGAAGCCCGTCATACTGTAAAAAGTCTGCATACGTATGCACCGTTTTAAGGCCATTAAAAGAGGTTAAATCAATCGCTTATTTCATCGATTTTAACGCCGGTTTATTGAATATCTCTTTACCAATTTGGTTTGTTAAATTGTTAATTTATTGTTTGCGTTATTTAGGTGCTTAAAAATAAGGGGGTGCACTAAATTGGTGATTATTAATATTGGTCTTACCAATTGTACATAAATAAATGTTCTCCATAATAATAAATTAGAAAATAAAATAGCGTCGTGTCACTTTATTTATGTTTAATGACACACTTATTTTATCAAAAAATAAATAATGACTATCATTAAAGCTATAAATGCTAATTGCACTAAAATAACTCATAATAAAACAGTCACTTATAAAATAGCGTGTAAATTTAATGTTAACTTAATGCGTGTAGCGTAACTTTGAATACGTATGCATAAAGTTGTTAATAAAATAATACGAGCGTTAGTATTAATCCTGACAACAAAATAAGCTCGCAGGCTTAACTATCACTTAAGCAAGTAAGCGGGTATCACATTATGGGTAACGGGAAAACATTATGGCTATGTTCAAACCAAGTATACTAACGCTAGCATTAACTGCTGCCGGACTATCAAGCTTTGCCACCACTGCGGCACAAGAAGAAACAATAAAAAATGATGATGTAGAAATCATTGAAGTTAAAGGTTTTCGCGGTAGTGTTGTTGAATCAATTAATACTAAGCGTTTTTCAACACAGGTTGTTGAGTCAATTTCTGCAGAAGATATTGGTAAACTTCCAGATTCATCTATTGCAGAGTCAATCGCACGTTTACCAGGTTTAACAGCACAACGTCTTGATGGTCGTGCTAGTCGTGTAAGTGTTCGTGGTTTTAGTGAAAACGAAAGTGCAACCACCTTTAATGGCCGTGAGCAGGTATCTATTGGTGACAACCGTGGTGTTGAGTTTGACCTTTACCCGTCAGAAATTATGAGCGGTGTAACTGTTTATAAAACGCCAAGTGCTAGCATTGAAGCAGAAGGTATTGCCGGTGTAATTGATATGCAAACGGTAAAGCCTTTAAGTAAAGGTGAGCAAGTGATCATGTTTAATGGTCAGTATGAGCAAACTAGCTTTGATAAATTAAACCCAGATGGCGATGACAAAGGTTTTCGTGGTACCGTTTCATACATAGATCAGTTTGCAGATGACACCATAGGTGTTGCATTTGCTTACAATACTATGAGCTCACCAAACCAAGAAAAGCGTTGGAATTCTTGGGGTTACCCTGAGTTTACAGGAAATGATGGACAAAACTATTCAATTTTAGGCGGCGCTAAACCTTTCGTACGTTCGTCAACCCTTGAGCGTGACTCAGTTATGCTTGTTGTTGAAGCTGCACCAAATGACCGTTTAAACATGACGTTTGATGCACTATATGTAGATTTCAACGATGAAAAAATCTTACGTGGTATTGAAGTACCTTTCGCTTGGGGTCAAGGTAGCATCGACCCAAATAGTGTTACTGTTGATGAGCAGTCTGGCTTTATTACCAGTGCAGTAACCGAAGGTCAGCGCGTTGTTGTGCGAAATGACTATGAAGAGCGTAAAGCAGAGCTATCACAATTTGGTTTTAACGCTAAATACGATATAAATGATGAGTGGTCAGTTGAATTTGATGCCAGCCGCTCAGAAGTAGATCGTACGATTTGGAGTATTGAAAGCTACTCTGGTACGGGCCGTGGTGATTCAAATGGTGTTGCTGATAACATAGGGTATGCATTTGACGGCGGAAATACGGGTGCACAATTTACTCATCAGCTTGATTACAGCGACTATGACCTAATTCAATTAGGCGGCCCATTATCGTGGGGCAGCAGTGCTGCGCTTAATAATAAGTACGGCTTAAATGATACACCTTATCAAAATACCGCACAAGATGGCTTTATTAATGCCCCAGAAATTAGCGATGAGCTTTCAACGCTTAAGTTAGCGGCCAGTAAAGTACTAGAAAACGAATACTTTAGCCGTATTAATTTTGGTTTATCTTACCGCGACCGTGAGAAAGTAAAACAGTCTGAAGGTTACTTCATGACTTTAAAAGATTTCTCGTTAGATAACCCAGGTATGGTATCAGTACCAGAGCAATACCGTTTAGGCTCAGCAAGTTTAGACTTTATTGGCATGGGGGATATGATTGCTTATGACACTAATGGCCTAGTAAATGATGGTTATTATGATCTACTACAAGAAAGCTTAACGGATCAAAAACATTTAACCCGTTCGTGGACGGTACAAGAAGAAGTTACCGCTGCATTTATTCAAGCAGATATTAATGCAGAGATTGGTGGCATACCGGTAACAGGTAATGTGGGTATACGCTATGTACGCACTGAGCAATCTTCGCAAGGCTTTGAAGCATCAAATATTAATGGTTTAGTGGTAGCATCACCTACCGACATTAGCCACGACTATTCAAATGTATTGCCAAGCTTGAACTTATCTTTTGCAATCGACCAAGAGCAAACAATTCGTTTTGGTGCGGCTAAAACAATTTCTCGTGCTCGCCTTGATGAAATGCATGCATCGATTGAAACAAGTTATAACAGCGAAAAGCCAGACGAAAATGGTAACTACTGGTCGATTTCTGGTGGTAATGCAGAGCTTGAACCAAAAGAAGCAACAGGCTTTGACTTAACATACGAAAACTACTTTGATGCAGAAGGGTACTTTTCAGCAGCGTTATTTTATAAAGACATTGACCAATGGATTTTTGATGAGCGTTACGATGTAGATGTAACTGGTAAAGAAGATCCAGCAACGGGTGAAGTCCCACCTGCGGATAGAAATACAGCAACTCGCTCAAGTAAAGTCAACGGTGGTGATGGTAATTTATGGGGCTATGAGCTTTCATTATCATTCCCTTTCAGCGTATTACACGAATCGTTAGAAGGTTTTGGTTTAATTGCCAGCCACACCAGCGTTGAGCAAGACTTGCAAGATCAAAACGGAAACGATTACGAACTACCAGGTTTGTCAGACAAAATTGATAGTTTAACTGTGTACTTCGAACGCAATGGTTTCCAAGCACGTACTAGCATGCGTAAGCGTAGTGACTTTAAAGGTGATATCTACGGTTCAGGTTTTGCCACACAACAAGTTGATATACTTGGTGAGACTATTTGGGATGCGCAAGTAGGCTATGATTTTGCTGATTCTGGTATTGCTGGTTTTGAAAACTTGTCGATGACATTCCAAATTCAAAACATTACCGAAGAAGCGTTTACTTCATTGCAAGGCGATAATGCGCTGCAAGTGCGTGACTACCAAGATTATGGCCGTACTTACTTACTCGGTGTAAGTTACAAGCTATAATTTAAGTTGTTTTTAAAAGCCCTTGTGATTTGTTTTACAGGGGCTTTTTTATAGTGACTTTACCTAATAAATTATTTAAGCGGCTTTAATACACAGCAAAACGTGGACAAACATATGAAACCAATAAAACACGTCGTCATTGCAGGCGGTGGTACAGCTGGATGGATAGCCGCTGCACTGTTAAATAAAGTATTAGGTAAAGTAATTAATATTACCCTTATTGAATCAAGTAGCATTGGTACTATAGGTGTGGGAGAGGCCACTATTCCTCCTATTATTGGGCTTAATAATGCGCTCGGTATTAATGAGCAAGATTTTATAAATGCTACTAATGCGTCTATCAAACTGGGTATAGAGTTCGAAAATTGGAAAACACCAGGGCATAGCTACATGCATGCATTTGGCTCGTTTGGTAAAGATTTTCCCTTTTGTGACTTTTATAATTTTTGGGTAAAAGGACACATTAATGGCAGCGAGGATTCTTTATGGGATTTTTCTCTTAACTATCAAGCCGCTAAACAGCACAAATTTACGCTACTAAATACTATTCCTAATACTCAATTACCAGGACTTAGTTATGCTTTTCATTTTGACGCCACTTTATATGCTGAATATTTAAAAAATCTTGCATTATCACGTGGCGTTAAACACATTGATGCAAAAATAGAACGCGTTAATCAATTCCCTGAGACAGGTAATATCTCCAACTTAACACTTGACGATAATAGCCAAATCCAAGGGGATTTATTTATAGATTGCACTGGCCAGCGCGCACTTTTAATTGAGCAAACTCTCAATACGGGGTTTGTTGATTGGTCGCATTATTTACCTTGCGATAGTGCTGTTGCAGTGCAATCAACAGGCAGCAACGAATTAAAGCCCTATACGCGCTCCATAGCACATGACGCAGGCTGGCAGTGGCAAATTCCGCTACAAAACCGAACAGGTAATGGCTTAGTGTATTGCAGCCGCTATTTATCGGATGAGTCAGCAACCGCACTTTTATTAAATAACTTACCGGGTGACCCAACAACAAGCCCGCGTTTAATTAAATTTAAAACAGGTCGACGTTTAAAGCAGTGGCATAAAAATGTAGTCGCAGTAGGGCTCTCTAGTGGATTTTTAGAGCCCTTAGAGTCTACTAGTATTCACTTAATACAAAGTGCGGTCACACGTTTAATTAAGTTGTTTCCTCATAATGGGGTTAGTGATGCGTTAGTAACTGAATTTAATAAGCAAAGCATCACCGAAATCGAGCATATTCGTGACTTCATTATTTTGCACTATAAATTAACTGAGCGAGAAGACACCCCATTTTGGCGTCAATGTAAGCAAATGGAAATTCCTCAATCGTTAGCGCATAAAATGGATTTATTTAAACAAACGGGCAAAGTAGTGCGCGAAAACGACGAGTTATTTGCAGAAGTAGCTTGGCAGCAAGTATTTATAGGTCAAGGCCTAATACCAGATGACTATAACAGTATTGTTGATTCATTAAGCAGTGAACAACTAACGGATTTATTCGCAACGTTAAAAACCCTAATAAATTCAACGGTAGATAAACTACCTACTCATAAAGAGTTTTTAGCTAAGTTAAAAACAAACTAAGTGGCGTGACGTGGTGCTTTAGTTGCGGGTTAATTGTCACTGAATATGGCTGTGAATACGTATGCAGCAACTGTAACCAAGCCTTACTTAGCTTTAGTATAAACCTATAACAACACTGAAATAAAAATGACACACACAATGAAAAAAAGATTCTACACGCCGTTGCTTATATGCAGCGCATTGCTGGTGCACGGTTGCAGTGATGGCAAAGAGACAAAAACAGATTTGTTAGTTAAGCAAACAGACCCAGTTAAGCCAGTGGTATATCAAGTATTTACTCGTTTATTTGGTAACACCCAAACCGCTAATGTGCCATGGGGAACCAAAGAGCAAAATGGAGTTGGTAAGTTTGCTGATTTTAACGACGAGGCATTAAAAGGCATTAAAGAGCTAGGTACCACGCATGTGTGGTACACCGGCGTTTTGCATCATGCCTTGGTGGGTGATTACACTGATTACGGTATAAAACAAGATGATCCTGATGTGGTAAAAGGGCGTGCAGGTTCGCCTTACGCAATAAAAGATTATTACGATGTAAACCCTGATTTGGCAATCAATGTTACCAATAGACTCGAAGAGTTCAGTGCTCTAATTGAGCGTACTCATGAGCATGACATGAAAGTAATTATTGATATTGTTCCTAATCATGTAGCACGAGATTATCACTCAATAGCAAAGCCTAACGGCGTGAAAGACTTTGGTGAGGACGATGATACCAGCAAGGCGTATGCTAAAAATAATAATTTTTACTATGTACCGGGTGAATCATTTAAAGTACCAACAAGCGACAGTTACCAAGTGTTAGGTGGCAACAAACACCCTTTAGCCGATGGTCAATTTAATGAAATCCCAGCAAAATGGACTGGCAATGGTGCACGTGCTCCAAAGCCTGATATAAACGACTGGTACGAAACGGTAAAAGTTAACTACGGTGTTAAACCCGATGGTAGTTTAGACTTTCCAACTTTACCTAAGTCGCTTGAAAACCAAGATTACCGTGCACATTATGAATTTTGGCAAGATAAAGAACTGCCAAATAGTTGGTATAAATTTAGAAATATTGCCCTTTATTGGTTAGATAAAGGGGTTGATGGCTTTCGCTATGATATGGCTGAAATGGTACCTGTTGAGTTTTGGAGCTTTTTAAATTCATCAATAAAAACACATAAACCCGATGCGTTTCTACTCGCCGAAGTATATAACCCGTTGATGTACCGCACCTATATTCACCAAGGTAAAATGGATTACTTGTATGACAAAGTAGGTTTTTACGACACCTTAAAAGCCATAATGCAAGGTAAACAATCCGCTAATACGTTATTTAAAGCGCAAGCTGAAGTGGCAGACATTGAACAGCACATGCTGCATTTTTTAGAAAACCATGACGAACAACGTATCGCAAGTCCTGACTTTGCTGGCGACGCTGCATGTGGTAAACCGGCTATGGTGGTTTCTAACTTAATTAGTCGTTCGCCAACCTTGCTTTATTTTGGCCAAGACGTAGGTGAAGATGGATCAGAAAACGCAGGCTTTGGTTCGCCTACACGCACCAGTATTTTTGATTACATTGGCGTACCAGCGCACCAAGCATGGATGAATAATGGCAAGTTTGATGGCGCAAATTTAACTCCTGAGCAAGCACAGTTACGTCAATACTATATCGCAATTATGGAACTTAATGGCTTACCTGCTGTTGTTGCCGGTGATATGGCACCCTTGATGGTAACAGGCAGTGATAGAGTGGTGGGTTTTGTACGCACCCTAGGGCAGCAATCATTATGGGTGCTGAGCAACTTTAGCCAGCAAGCGCAAACAGTCACTATTACGCTCACGCCAAATCAAGCAACAATGCTCAAACCAAACTCCACGCTATACGACCTACTAGAGTCGCATAACGGTATTTTGGTGAGCGATGATAAACAAAGTACAACCTTTACGCTGACCCTTGATGCACTCAGTAGTGCCGTTTTAACAAATAAGGCTGATCATGAATTATAATAACAAACCAACCTTAAGCTTTTGGCAAATATGGAATATGTGCTTTGGCTTTTTAGGCATTCAATTTGGCTTTGCACTGCAAAACGGTAACGTAAGCCGTATATTTCAAACACTTGGCGCTAATGTCGACGATATTCCTATTTTATGGGTTGCAGCGCCACTCACCGGCTTAATTGTGCAACCAATTATTGGTTATTGGAGTGATAAAACCTGGGGCAAATTAGGCCGCCGTCGTCCTTTCTTTTTATACGGCGCTATATTAACCACGTTATCGCTTTTTATTATGCCAAATTCTCCTACGCTTTGGATTGCTGCAGGTATGCTGTGGATTATGGATGCGTCAATTAACGTTACCATGGAACCGTTTCGTGCTTTAGTAGGCGACAATTTGCCAAACAAGCAGCGCGCCACAGGCTATGCCATGCAAAGCTTTTTTATTGGCGTAGGAGCAGTGGTTGCATCAGCACTCCCTTGGATGATGACTAACTGGTTTGATATTGCTAATACCGCACCGATTGGTCAAATTCCTGATTCTGTAAAGTATTCGTTTTACTTTGGTGGGGTTATTTTATTTATTGCAGTTGGCTGGACTATTGTCACTACAAAAGAGTACTCACCCGAGCAGCTTGCACAATTTAATCAACAAGAATCACAAACAACACAAACCAATATTACTAATAGCGTAAACTTTACCAAAGGTGGCGTTATTTTTAGCGGCTTAGGTTTGCTTGTTTTAGCCACGGTATTAGGGCTGGATCTGGAAAAAGAACTTTACTTGCTGGCTGCTGGCTTAGTTAGTTTTGGTGTTATTCAATTTATTGCAGCGGCATTAAAAGCTAAACAGCACACTAGCAGCGGTTTTTATAATGTAGTGAATGATGTATTCACTATGCCTGAGGCGATGAAGCAATTAGCATGGGTACAATTTTTTAGTTGGTTTGCGTTATTTGCTATGTGGATTTACAGCACGTCAGCGGTTACTAGCTTTCATTACGGTAGTACCGACACCAGCTCGTTAGCGTACAACAACGGTGCAGATTGGGTGGGCATATTATTCGCCGCTTACAACGGCTTTGCCGCGATTGCTGCTTTATGTATCCCGATCATTGTTAAACGCGTGGGATTAAAAGTAGCACATGCACTTAACCTTATTTTAGGTGCGCTAGGCCTAGCGAGCTTTATGTTTATAAAAGATCCAAGCTTACTTATTTGGCCAATGATAGGCGTAGGTTTTGCGTGGGCGTCTATTTTGTCGTTGCCTTACGCCATGTTAAGTACCTCAGTACCGAGTCATAAAATGGGCGTTTACATGGGTATTTTCAACTTTTTCATTGTGATCCCACAATTATTAGCCGCTAGCGTACTGGGGTTAATATTACGCCACTTTTTTGAAAACCAACCTATTTACGCATTAGTACTGGGCGCTGTGTCGTTTGTACTTGCAGCGGTTGCGGTATTGCGTGTTAAGCACACTCAGTAACGTAACGAGTAAACTGAAATTAATTAAGGCTTTAAAATGAAAAAATTAAATACAATTACCACCAGTTTATTAATGCTTGGTTTAACAGCTTGTGGCGCGCAGCAAGAGCCATCAAACAGCGCTGTAATGCAGGTATCGGCACCGGGAGCCCCTGGGGCAGAACCATTTTGGGCTTATGCAGGTAAAACCGGTATTGGCACATCATTTGAGCAATATCAAAATGGCCATTACAGTGATGAGGCCCCTACAGGAACGGTGTCAAAAGTATGGTTCTCAATTGCCAAAGGTATGATCACCGAAACGATGTTTGGGCTTATTCACCAAGCGCAAATTAAAGACATGCAATTTGTGGTAGTAGGAAAAGATTTTACAGTCACAGAAGCTGACGATTTAGACGTTACCATTGACTACTTATACAAAGACGATAAAGGCCGCCCGTTATCATTAGCTTACAAAGTAGTAAGCAAAGATAAGCAAGGCCGCTTTAGCCTCGAAAAACACATATTTACCGATCCTGATGGGCAAAGCTTATTTGTACGCAGTATTTTTAATACCGAACTTGAAGGTGTTAAGGCATACGTAACCGTTAACCCGTATGTTGATAATAACGGCCTTGATGATTTTGCTAAAACTACAGAACAAGGGCTGCTGGCATGGCAAGACAACAGCTACCTTTCATTACAAGGTGCGCAGCCATTTAAACAAACGAGTGTTGGTTTTACAGGTGTAAGCGATGGTTTAAGCCAGCTTAAAACAACTCAGCAGCTCACTCAGGTTTATAAAAATACCGGTGAACAATCGGGTAATGTTAGCCTACTTGCAGAGCTGGGTGAAATTGGTGAAAACAGCCAGTTCGATTTAACCCTAAGCTTTGGTAATAGCGAACAAACCAGCTTTAAACAAGGCCAAGCTACGTTAGCCAAAGGTTACCAAGCGGTGCTTGATAATTACAACGGTAAAGGCGAAGCGCTTGGTTGGCAAGACTACCTGCAAAGCCTTGCACCGCTAAATAACATGAGCGAACAAACCGCAGATAACGGCAAGTTACTTTACACCAGTGCCATGGTACTTAAATCGCAAGAAGATAAAACTCATGCAGGTGCGCTTATTGCCTCATTATCTAACCCATGGGGCGAAACCGTATCGGCTAAAACAGGCTCTACTGGTTACAAAGCGGTGTGGGTGCGCGACTTTTATCAAGTTGCCATGGCGTTTATGGCCATGGGCGATAATGCGACCGCTAAAACCGCCTTCGGATACCTTGAAAAAGTTCAAGTAAACAGCAAAACCCCAGGCAATAAAGGCGATACAGGGTGGTTTTTACAAAAAACACATGTTGATGGTGAACTAGAATGGGTGGGCGTACAACTTGACCAAACTGCAATGCCACTCATGCTTGCTTGGAAACTTCATCAAGCTGATGTTTTAACAGATGCAGAGCTGAGCGATTGGTATAGCCGTATGTTAAAGCCCGCGGCAGACTTTTTAGTTGAGGGTGGCCGTGCAAACATTCTATGGAACGATACACAAATAACGCCGCCAGCCACTCAGCAAGAACGCTGGGAAGAGCAAGAAGGGTATTCGCCATCAACCACCGCCGCGGTTGTTGCTGGTTTAATTACTGCAGCCGATATCGCTAAACTAGCAGGTGATAATGCCAATGCAGCACGTTACCTAAATACAGCTAAGCGTTATAACAATGATATTGAAAAATTAATGTTTACAACGGCTGGTAATTTAGAGTCGAGCGCTTCTGATGGTGAATATTTTATTCGCATTGGCCAAGACAAAGACGCCAATTCAAATACTAAAATTAACGCTAATAATGGCCGTGAAGGGTTTAATAAAAAGCAAATACTCGATGGTGGATTTTTAGAACTGGTTCGCTATGGCGTGCGTGATGCACTAGCGCCTAGCATAGTAAAAACACTCCCAGAATATGATGACGAAACCCTAACCGATAACCTACAAGTTAAATACAGCTTTGAGTTTACTGATGGCAGCGGCACATTTGCAGGATACCGCCGCTATGGTAACGACGGGTACGGTGAAGATGAAGTAACTGGCGCTAACTATGCGCAAGGTGGAAAAAATAGCCCAGGGCAACGTGGGCGAGTTTGGCCATTTTTTACCGGTGAACGGGGCCATTATGAAATTGCCGCCGCAAATGCTAATAATACCTTAGATGCAACAAAACAGCAGGCTATTAAAAATAGCTATGTAAAAGGGCTAGAGCAATTTGCTAACGAAGGTATGATGCTACCAGAACAAGTATGGGATGGCGTAGGCGTAAATAAAGCAGGATACACGTTAGGCGAGGGTACAAACTCGGCCACACCACTGGCGTGGACGCATGCTGAATACGTGAAGCTAGTGCGCTCACTAAGCGACAAACAAGTATGGGATCATTATCCGGTGGTAACTAAAGCACTAAAATAACCACAAACTATCCGCAGTTCAGGTTAATTAACATAGCCGTAGTAAAATACGGCTATGTTATTTATTACAATAATAACGAGGCTGAAATGAAAACATTTACCTTGAGCGCATTAGCATTAGCAATCATGCTAACAGGCTGCCAAAGCGCACCATCATTAAATAACAACACGAATAACACCGAAACATCGCAATTAAATACTAAACAACAAGCAAGCCCGTGGTGGGAAAGCGCCATTTTTTACCAAATTTGGCCACGCAGCTTTTACGATAGCGATGCTGATGGTCATGGCGACTTTAACGGTATGACCCAAAAGCTCCCGTATTTACAAGAGCTCGGCGTAAATGCACTGTGGTTAACCCCCATGTTTGAAGCACCGTCGTATCATGGCTATGATTTTACTGAATTTTACCAAGTAGAAAACGACTACGGCAGCATGGCCGAGTTTGAAGCCTTTATAAAAGCCGCTGATGATAAAGGCATGAAAGTCATACTTGATTTAGTTATAAACCATATATCAAGTAACCATGAATGGTTTCAGCGTTCAGCAAAACAAGAAGCCCCTTATGCTGATTACTTTATTTGGCGCGACGATATGCCAAAAGCCGGAAGTGGCTGGGGCCACGCATGGAGTAATAACGACCAACCCGACGCAGTATGGCATTGGAATGAAACACGTCAGCAGTATTACTATGGTGCGTTTGGAGCCAGCCAACCTGACTTGAACTTACGCCACCCTGATGTTGTTGCCGAAATGGAAAAAATGGCTAAGTTTTGGCTTGATAAAGGGGTTGCTGGCTTTAGATTAGACGCAGTACGTTTTGCAATGGAAGGTGGCGCAGATGCGCAAGCCGATACCGACGAAACCATTGCATATTGGCAGCACTTTAATCAGTATGTAAAAAGTGTAAACCCTGAGGCATATTTGGTGGGTGAAGCCTGGGCTGACATTCCCGTTGCAGCAAAATACTTTGGCGAAGGTAAAGGCCTCGATCAAGGCTTTGATTTTGAAGTGGGCTATAAAATACTGGGCTTATTAAAACCTGAAGCCAGTGGTGAAGCGCAATTTGGCACCATGCAATCTAATCAACAAGTGGATACAGTTGATGCCAATGTGCTCAAACAAAATTTACAACAGCGTATTGATTCAACTGCACCGCTTGATTTTTTTGCACCGTTTTTAACTAATCACGACCAAGAACGTGTGGCTTATCAACTTGCAGAGCACGACGATAAAGCAAAACTTGCCGCCGCCATGTTATTTAGCTCTCCTGGCACGCCGTATATTTACTACGGTGAAGAAATTGGCCTAACACAAGGTGGCACAGGTCACGATGTGTATAAACGCGCGCCAATGCAGTGGGATAACAGCAATCAAGCAGGTTTTACTCAAGCTCAAACAAGTTGGGTTGAGCAGGCTGAACTGTTTGGTGATAGCTACACCCAGTGGTGGCCTGAATTTTTATCAAAGCAAATTAATGCTGCTGATCGCAATGTAAAAACGCAACAAGCACAATCTGATTCACTGTGGCGTTTATATCAGCACTTAATTGCATTAAAAAAACAGCGCCCAGAGCTTAGTATTAAAGGCAGTTATGAATTAACGCAACACAACAACGGCCTTGTTGAAATAACCCGCGAGTTAAACGGCAGTAAAAGTATGTTTGTGCTTAACTTAACCGCTAACCCGCAAAGCGTGAGCAGCATCAAACGCGATGATTTAACGCCAAACTGGCAACACGACCTAAATGACGAGCAACTCGCTGGTTACGGTTTGTTGTTACTGAATAACACACTGTAAATAAAACACACACAAAAGGGGCTAACATACGTTAGCCCCTTTAGGTAAAAGTGCTTTTATTGCATTCCCTCCAAGTTATAGCTCATTTTAATGAATCATAAGTAGCTTAACTTCTTCTTACGTCATGGCGCTTATCATGAAAATCACTATAAGATGCAATCCATCACAGGTAGGTATTTACGGTACGTAATGAATACTGATGTACCAACATAGATTCAGCGATGTAATTTAAAAATGGGAGGCGCGTTTTCATGTCATTACCAATGTCGGTGGCTGTGTAAATATACAGTGTGGTTGTTTTTCTCTCATATTCAAGAAAATGAGCGATGAGCGCATTTTCTTCTTTGTAATTATATTTAGTAGCAAGAAATAATTATAGCTAGCAATGAGTTAAGTTATTTGTTAAAAAGTAATTAATGAATATATTAGCGTGCGTTGGCAGAAATATACGCGACGAGCGCACTATAAAATTGTTAGTTTTCACGGAAGAATTTCGCATATGAATGAAAATTTGAGAAATAATACACAATGGATTACTAATATTTTAACAAGTATTGGTGTGATAGCAGCTATAGCTTTCTCTTTTTACAACTCTCAATACAAGCCTAACGAAGCTAATTTACAGATATCAGAATCATATCTAAAAGAGTATAGAAAAGTAGTTGCATATAATGGCGGTCAAGGTTTGTGTTTAGATTTCTCGCTGCATTTCCCTAAAGCATTAAAATCAGCTTTGCTATTTTCAAATTACGAAGAAACATCACTTACAAATGTTGAAGTAGCATGTGATCAAAAAAATACTTGTACATCTGCAATTCCGAGAATAAAAACTACTACGTTAGCAGCAGAGTGCAAAAACGGTGTTTGTACTTCATTTGTTGGGGTACTTAAGCCAAATGAGTCTGTTGCCTTTTTATTTGCAAACTTGCCTAGCAATGAAGTCAGTGTTTCTTGTGTCGATCAGCAAGTGTACAGTGAAAACTAACAAAGCGCTTAAGCCTCTCCCTTCGGTCGCTGGGACGCCTATACGCGGGGCGGCTTCGCCATTATGCCTCACGTATCGGCGCCCCTTAGCTTAAAGTTAAGCTGCTTTTTAAGTATGAGGTTTAACTTAATTGAAAGTTTATAAATACCTGCCGTTTTCGAGCGGATCCAAATGCATTTTGACTGACGGGACTATGAAGTTTAGTCATCATTCGGAGTTTAACGATCCATTTGATTGTAAAACTGTATACGATATCGAAAAGTCCATAGCGTACTTAAAATCTCGTCCCGATTTATTTAAAGAGGCGGGAAGACGATTAAAACTCTCTCCTGCTCAAAGATTAAGTAAAAGAAAGCAAATGGAGCATGGTATAAAACGTTCATTGAAGAGCGGTGAATTTCGTGACGGAGTAATTGGAGAAGTTTGAATATGCTGTTTGACTAAAAAGCCAGATAATATATTAATGTGGTCACATTATGCTGAGAATCATGAAGGTTTTGTCGTTGAATTCACCGTTGATGATAGCCCTCAAAATATCTACATGAATAATGTTGAAGAGCTACTTTTTGGTTGGGATGTTGAGTATACCAAAGACATGCCGATAATTACTGCTGGAGAGAGGGGTTTTAACGCCGTCAAAGATGTGTTTCTTATGAAGTCACCGGACTGGAGTTACGAAGCGGAGTATCGAGTTTTATCGATGAAAAAAGTGCAGGGATTCATGCTTTTGACCAGAAGCGAATTTCTAAGGTCATAGCGGGAGTTAAGATGCCTGAGCAAGCATTTGAAGAACTCAATGAACTCGTCAATCAATTGAATAACAAAATTGGTGGTAATGTGGAGTTAGTAAGAGCAAAAATGTCTAAAACAGAATATCGCATCCTAGCAGCTTAACAAACGCTTCAACCGGACAGTCAACGCTCGGCGGCTTTAATTACCAGCAGTTAGCTTTGGTGATTATGGCGTGCTAATTCGAGTTTTGTGGTGGCGTTGTCTGCTAGTTAAGAGGGCGTTAGGTATAAAAGGTTCGGCATAAACTAATAAATATAATGAATAAAATAAATCTTAAAAATAAATTTTCTATATCTGAAAGTCTACTTTACTTCGAAGGAACGATTATCCCTTTTGAAGAAATAGAGTTTTGCAAATGTATTGGAATCGGAGCTAACGGTATTGTGTTTGAAGCTAAGGATATCAACTTAGATCGAAAGATAGCCGTTAAATTCTGGAACAACAGAGGGCGTAGTGATTTCAAGAAAGCCCAAAATGAGGCCAAAAAGCTCGCATCAGTAGATCACCCATATTTTGCAAAAATATTTTCATCTGGAGTCAAATCAGGTTTGTTCTATATCACTATGGAATTTGTAAATGGAGTAAATCTTAAAGAATACCTTTTTAAAGAACCAATAACTATACTTCAAAGGTTTGGTCTTTATTGGCGCTACTCAAACGCACTCGATGCGATTTATAAAAATGAAATTTTACATGGAGATCCTCATACTGGGAATGTAATGGTATATGAAAGTAGTTTTCAAACTCCTAAACCTATAAGTTCTAAAAACTCATACCCTGATGCTTTACCTATTAATTTAGGTTTCAAAGTACTGGATTTAGGTTCTAGTTCTTTTTGGGAAGATCGTGAGAAATTTACCACATTGGATTGATTAACATGTGTAACTATTTTATGCCTAACACATATGAGCCTTAACTCTGTCAATAGGCATTAGTGTTCTTTTTGACCGTTTTATCAATTGACGGTCAATTCTAAATCAATAAACAAATTCGTTTACTTCGTCTGTCGATGCGGCTAATAAGCAAGTTGCTTACGGCAAACACATCTAGGGTGCGTTACGCAGTAATCTCTTATTGCGATCTCATCGCAGCCAGGTTTTTCCCATATCCTTTTGGGGTAGCTGGGGCACTAGACATTTATCGGTTAACCTCATCATGGCACTATTCAAGGCGGCTAGTTTCATCATTGTGATCCAGTTAGTTAGGTGCATAACGCAGTTATCAAGTCAGGTGTAAGCGACTTTGTTTATTGTATTAATGCACGCGTACTGAGGGTCTAATCAAGGCAAGTGGCTTTGGTCTGTAGGCATATAATCAGGTTAAACCTTGTTGGTAATTAACTCACCCAATTGATTGATGCTCAGCCTTATATCCAGATAGATGTTCAGCTCACTCAGTACCGTGACTAACTCTTTAAGAATTTTGCTTCATCGAATACCGTCTCTTTTTTAAGCATATAATAGACGCAGCGCCAAGCTTATGTGCAAGCGCAGACAGTGCTTTGGCTTTGCTCATTCGCTTTTGTAGTTTTTCAAGGTATTTGTTGGCGTTTTGATTGTGACGCAGCAGCAATACAGCGGCTTCGGAGAACGCCCATTTCAGCTGTGCATTGCCAATTTTGTTACCTTGGGTGCCATAGGTTTTACCAGTAGATTCCGTTTTTAGTTTTACAAGTCAGCATAAAGCGTGAGCCTTTGTGCGCCAAGAAATCGATTGATATTTCTAATTTCATAAATAGTTCGTCTTGTTATTAAATTAACGATTTATTGCGTGATGGGTGTGTGAAGTATTAAAAAGATAAAACTTATCACAACAAATTGTTATTGAGATGGTTGCCTTTCGATTAGCTACTTGGTTTATTTGTTTTAACATTATTAACATTATTAGCATTATTAGCATTATTAACATTATTAACATAAAAAGGTTATATTCAGTCATCTTCTAATAGTAAAGGGGCAAAATTAGCCCCTTTAATTTTTAAAAGAATTAACTTTTGGGTTTTTAGTTATTTAAGACTACATTTATTATCAAACCATGATAATAACTCAGTGTAGAATTCTTTTTTATGTGCATAGAAAAGTGAATCCGAGAAATGGTCAGCATCTTCTAGCTCTATATATTTAAAGTCTTTTTTATACTTTTCCAGCTCAGAAACAAAATCACGACTATGTTTAATTGGTACTCTACTGTCGATATCACCGTGAATAATCAATATAGGAACATTTACTTTATCAACTTGTTCTACAGGAGATACACCAGAAATAGTAGGGCGTTGTAAAATACTTAAAAATCGGTTTTCGTTTAAAGTTGCATTAATTCGACTTAGATCACTAACCCCAGCACCTGCAACAACGCATTGATAAATATTATTTTCACGCATAGAAGCTGCAAAAGCGGCATATCCGCCATAACTCCAACCAAATAGCGCGAGTTTATCTTTTGTAGCTAAGCCTTTTTCGACTAAATACTGTGCGGCATCGTCAAGATCATCTTGTTTCTTAAGACCCCAATTATTATCGCCTGCTATCCAATGCTCAAGCCCATAGCCAGTTGAACCACGATAATTTGGTTGAATTACTACATAACCATGATAAGCGAGCAGCTGAGCCCAATCATCAAAAATAATAGAGTCACGAACCCAAGGTCCACCATGTGGTAAGACAACCGCAGGGTGAGGGCCCTTAGTTGCAGGAATTGTCACATAAGCTTTTATATTTCGCCCATCTCTTGCTTTATAAGAGATATATTTAACAGTTCCTAACTTACTTTTATCAATAAAAGGAAGTCTATCACCAATTTTGGTTAATTTTTGTTTATTTGTCACTATGTAGTAGCTACCAGGATTATCATCAGCAGACACATTTAAAACAAGAACATTATCGTCATCAGAACGACTCATGATTCGAACAAATTTACCTTTGAATAATGAGGCAATAGACTCTTGTAATGCTTGAGCATTGGGATCTATGTAGTAATTTTTAGGTTGTTTGGTGGTGTAGCGAAAGCCCTTAATAGTACCGTCAGAATCAAGTATTACCCCATCAGTATCAACAGATTCAAGGCCAAATTGCCGAGTTGAATATTTAGCCGTTTTAATATTGTAGATATAAATACCGGTGGTGTTTTCTCCTAGATTAGCATTGATATAAACTTCATCAGGGTTGTCTTTTGTGAAGCCTAGTATCTCAAAGTTTTCACGCTTTTTGGGACTAACCTGTTTAATAACTTTCCAATCATCATCACCTTTAACACGCGCATAATGATCTATTGCATTGTCGGATTTATTCCAACCTTGTGCAATTCTGATATCACCATCGTAATCAGAAACAAATGATCCAGATATTTTTTCATTACCACGCATGATAGTAACGCTTCTACCTGTATTTATATTAAAGCGAACTACATCAGGGATGTAATTATTATTAATATCTACTTCGACTAAGACTTCATCTTTGTTGTCTGGGAGCCGATTTATTATTTGAAATTGAACATTTCGTTTGTCTTTAAAAGGTAATAACCAATCACCTTTGCCATCAGCATCTGTAATTGCAAACTTATTAACCCAATATTTCCTGTTTCCGTCTTCCAATATCTGCCTAAACATAACGCCAATTTTTTCGTCGTTTAACCATATGATAGAAGAGATGAGCATTTTATCTGCACCTAATCTAACCGGATCTTTTTCTAGGTTATTAGGATCTCTAATTTCTATTATGTAATCACCATCTTTTGTTGTTGCTCTTAATATGGCAAGGTTTTTACCATTTGGTGATGTGACAACACTTCTTATAGCTGAAGCCATAGAAAATGCATCAATACTCGAAATTTGCTCTGTTGCCTCAACTTGTTTATTAGCATAAGAATTCAAGCTTAGAACAGATAAACCTAATAATATTATTTTCTTTAATTTCATTTTATTCCCTCAAAAAAATGGCCTAAAAAGTAGGCCATTTAAACTAAGTAATTAGGTAGTTACTTGTATTAGAATGAAGCTGTGAAGCTAATATAAGGGCTTCGGCCTGAAGTGTCATAACCAACACCTAATGGGATATTAGTATTAGAGAAAGAACCACTTGGATCTACTTTTGGTGGAGCCTCATTAAATACGTTGCGAACACCAAAATTAACTTTATAAGCATCGTTAGACCATGTTAAGCCCACATTGTGAACAAAATAGTCATCGGTAAAGCCTACAGGACGACACTTAAGTGCATCTCCGTTTGCATCGGTTAAGCCACGACAACCAGCAGTACCTTCTTCAAATTCACCTAAGTCATCTTCATCTTCGCGGCCTTTTCCAATGAAGCGAGTTTCCCAGTTAAATCTAAAATCAGAATACTTAAGTTGAAGACGAGCAGAACCACGCCACTCAGGTGAGTCAGGCTCGCCCATATTATCATCTATAGTACCGAGTACATCGTATACTTGTTCAGTCATGCGCGTAGCTTGTAAGTCTAATGTAATACCTAAGTTTTCTTCTGCTATTACAGTGTCCGTTTCAAAGTAAACATTGTAATCAAAGCCTTTAGAAGAAATTAAGCCAATATTAATAAAGCTAGCATCAACCATATCAATCTGACCGTTAGAATCTCGGCCAATTCTATTACAGAATGCTTCGTTTCCGTCGGCAGAGTAACATTGACCGATACTATAACCAGCACTTGGCTCTGCTATGCTATTTGTAACTTCAATATCAAAACGAGTAAGTGAGAATGTTAAATCAAACTCTTCAGAAAATGGTTGTTCAAAAATTAGACCATACGTTTTTGCAACGGATGTTTCTGGCGTAAGTTCTGTTGTGCCACCTGTTTCTATTTCTGCACTGTAAGTTGCAGTGTAAGAGTCTGTACCATTTTGGCCTAAACCTAATGATGTAGGATCAACACCAGATGCTTGACACGCATTCAAGACAGATGTGTCGCGAGTTTCTTCGGCTGCATTATATGTTGCTGCTGAACCAGGGTTTAATGGATCAATATTTCGTGCATCTTCAGGTACAACACAAGGATCTGCAATTGTATTAAAGCCCGATGTACCATTTAAAAAGCGTTCACGAAGGTTTGGAGCTCTATAAGAAGTCCCTTTTGTTGCTCGAAGCGTAAACCATTCAACAGGACGGTAGATTGTTTTTATGCTGTATGTT
Source organism: Pseudoalteromonas sp. TB41 (assembly GCF_000497975.1). Lineage (NCBI taxonomy): Bacteria > Pseudomonadati > Pseudomonadota > Gammaproteobacteria > Alteromonadales > Pseudoalteromonadaceae > Pseudoalteromonas > Pseudoalteromonas sp. TB41. The sequence continues at coordinate 21,356 of NZ_AUTH01000071.1, forward strand.
GATTCTGCATCATAAAAAGATTCTTCAGAAACACGGCCTGAAGCGGTGAATGTAAGTTCTTCTGCACCTTTAACACCTTTAAGTAATGGAAATTCAAACTCTGTGAAGATTTCTTTAAGATTTCGAGAGCCATCAGCGCCTTGGTCAGCAAAGTAACCCCAAAGCAAGCCTTCAGCAGTTGCTGCATTTGGATTTGATTCAATTTCGTCACGACGGAATTCAACACCAACGATGCCGGCTACGGTCTCATTATTCCAAGGTAAATTGAAGAAGTCTCCACCCATAAATGCATTAAAGACAAACTGATTTACTTTTGTTTCGATATCACGATCGATAAATAAGTATGCAGCTTCCTCTGGTGATAATGTACCACCACCTTCTTGGAAGATACTATCAGCAAATAAGTTAACTGGCACACAGCCATCTGAACCTGTTCCACAGGTAATTGTCCCATCGTCATTAAGTACTGATGTTTCTAAAGAGTAAATAAGACGCTCTTCGTTGATACCAACACGATGGTCGGTTCCTTTCGAAGCACTATAAGATGCTGATGCATCATAATACCAGTTATTTAAGCCAATGTTTTCAAACATGCCTAAGTTACCAGTAACACCCGATACGAGACGATATTGCGATACTTCTACCTGTGTTTGATCACGGTCGCCACGAATATTAATAATTGGCTGTACAGCTTCTGGACCACCAGGGCCTACACCTAGAACACCAAAACAATCTATTCCGTTAACGCCACAAGGGTTATATGGGTTAGATGCTGCAACTTGTTGAAATATCTGAGCTCCAGGGCTAAATATTGGAGACTCACGTTTTGCATATAAACCTTCGTAATAGAAGGTTGTATCATTATCATCTTGGAAGTTATACTCACCATTAAGCATTAATGATACGCGTTCATTTTTGCTTCTGTAATCACCGCTTTTGTAGTAATCAGACTGTTGGAAAGCATATAGAGGGTTTTGAAAGTCAACATCACGGAAACCGTCACCATCTCCGTCAACAAATACACCATCATTAATACCATCACCATCAAAGTCACCTGCAACCCATGATGGGAAAAACCCTTCAAGACTCGCAGGAACTGTTGATTCACTGAAGTTAGGAATCCCTGTGTTTGTAAAACCTGGGGTGTAATAAACACTACCAAAGAACGATGGGACACTAATACGATTTGTAAGAGGGAAAATATCACATGAATCTTCACCGCTAGCAACAGGACCATAACCACTATTTCTAGTAATGATTGAGCCATCTTCAGCTTCCCATATACGTTCTTCACAGCCTTTAACAAAAGGGTTTCCAGATAAAGATTGTGATTGCTGCTCTGAATATTCTACACCTACAGTGATAAAACCATTATCCATGGTTGTACCCCACATCCCTGAAAGTACGGTTTCTTCACCGCCTTCACCTTTAGGTTGTCGGTACGATGCATCAAATGTAAATCCTTCAACATCTTTTTTCAAAATAACGTTTGCTACACCGGCTACGGCATCAGAACCATATACAGTAGAGGCGCCGTCAAATAAGTTTTCAACTCGTTCAACCATAACGCCTGGTATTAAATTTAGATCAGGTGACGTTGGAGCGCCACCCACACCAGCAGGAGCCATACGACGTCCGTTAATTAAAACGAGAGTTCTTTCAGCACCTAAGCCACGAAAACCTATAGTTGCGGCACCTGGACCATTGTCTAATACAAACCCGCCAAATGTGTTATCAATTTGCGTACCTGCTGCTTGGCTAGTTGATTGTAGCATTGAGCCCGCATCAAACAGTCCCATTTCACGCGATAAGTCACCGTTTATGATTTGAATTGGAGATGCATTAGAAAACTCAGCTTTTCTTATTCGTGAACCAGTTACTACAATTCTTTCTGGCGCTTCTTCTTCTAATTCTACATCAGATTTTTTTTCATCTTGCGCAAACACGCTGGGTGCTATAGCAACAGAACCAAGCAATAAAGAATATCTTATTGCATTTGATAAGGTTTTGGTTTTAAACATATTGAATTTCCCTAAGTATTGTTTTTATCTTTTTTAAGGTTACATTTTATTAATGAAGCCAAAACTAATTTACAATTAATATACATTTATGTAAACTTTTTTTTATTAACATATGTCCCTATTATTACAATAGTGAAATATTATTTTTTACAGGGTTGTAATTATGTTGCTATTTAATTAGTGGGGCATATTGAAATGCTTAAAAGTAATATATTAAATGCTCTCAGTTTTAATCTAAGCAATTTTTCAAGAATTTAATTTTTTACAAAACTCAAAATGTACAGTTTTAAACGACTAATTACGATTAAGGCTTTAAATTTGAGTTAATAAACCGAAGGCAAAGATTGGTAATTTTATACTTTTGAGTCAATTGATTGCATTAAAGAGCTTCAGATGAAAGAAGTACTTTGTGATTTCTTAAGAAGAATAGTTAAAATACAATTAAGTAGCCCTCATTTTGTTTGATAGGCACTTGATTTTAGATCAAGCTATAAATCAATATATACAACTTTACAGAGCTAGTCGAAAAGCTTAGATTTTAATGTTAACTCACAGAGTTGATTTACTTATTACTTTGGGAGGTCGAAGGTTAGATACATAGCATAACTCACCAATTTAATTTCTGTACTACGTACAACGATGTAAAACATTTGACATGTAAAGTACTAAATTATAAGTCTCAAACTAACAAGTCATAACACAACACTTAAAACATCATCATCAAAATACTTTAAATGTCTAACCGAAGATAAATAAAATCTTTGCACCTTACAGTCAGTAGGTGTTTAAAAAGCTTTAGGAGCTGGATTGGCTGATCAATCAGTTCTCAAACTTATAAAAAATAGTCTTATTGTATAAATACCATTGAAGACTCCATAAGTAGAAAAATAGTTATCGAAAACATCTTGACATAATATGTCATGGTAGTTACTTTTAATACATAATATTAAAAGGAAAACTAAAATGGAAATTTGGAATTTATTTACTGCTTTTATTGTGCAATTAATCACCTTTTTTACTCAAGAAGTGGGCGTAAGCCAAGCGGTTGCAATTATTTTGTTTACCGTTATTGGACGATTAGTTTTAATGCCGATTAACCTTGTTGCTATGGTTAACATGGTTAGAAATAAAAAAGCAATTGCCGCACTAAAACCTGAGCTAGATAGCATAAAGAGCAACTATAAAGACCAGCCCAGTGAAATCGCAAAATTAACTATGGCGCTGTATAAAAAGCACAACATTAAGTTTATTGATAAAAAAAGTGTGATTAATATGGCAAGCCAAGGGGTATTTGGCCTTGGAACTTTTCAAGCTCTGCAACAAATTGTATTGAATAGTAAATTTGCTTGGATTACCAGTATTGCAAAGCCTGATATTGCGATTTCGTTATTAGTGGGGGCTATTACATATTTATCTATGATGATGATGCCAGGTAGCGCAGAACAAACCAGCACCTTATTGTTCCTAATTCCCGCAATTATTTGTGTGGTTACTCTCGTTAATTTTCCTTCTGCAATTGGTTTGTACTGGGCTACATCCAGTAGTACTAGCTTGTTGCAGTCATTATTAGTAAATAAGTATTTTAAAAACCATCAGCCGCAGCATCCTTTATAAAGGTCGCTAAACAAAGGAATGACGATAATGAATATGTGTTATCAGCCCACAGCCGATTTGATGGCATCGGCATTGTTAACCTACACCAACATGCGTGAATATTATGAGCAGTATGGCGTTGATTGGCAGCAACATAAAATATATGAACAAATAGTAAACCTTGAAAATTGGGATATTGTGGTAAATGGCGATGTAGTGGGTGTAATGCGCTTGGCTTTCGATGATAAGGGTTGCTATATACGTGACTTACAAGTAGATGCTGCGTTTCAAAATATGGGTATTGGTGCAGCAGCAATTAATGAGTGTGCTCGTTTAGCAGTGCTCCGAGGTGCTATGCAACTTAGGCTTCGGGTTTTTAAAATAAGCCCTGCGCACAAGCTTTACACACGTTCAGGTTTCAGCATAGATAAAGAAGACGACAGATTTTATTATATGTCTAAAAGCTTAGTTTAATAACTGTGACTTTTATTTTAAAAATCAATGTTGCTCAGTCACTGTAGATTAATATTCGCTCATTCAAACTGCTATCCCGACAATTTAATAAAATAGTTATGGATAGATTATGCGCTTTTATACAAACAAAACAGCCACATTGAGTGTTTGCTTTTTATTGCTTGGCACAGGTTTTATGCTGATAGAAAACAGTGTGTATCAATATGTTGATCATAATGGTGTTCTACATGAAAGCTTGTTTATGCCCTTGAGCATACTGTGTTTTGCTGTGGGAGTTCTTTTTGTGGTTAGTTTGTTAGCCCGAAAAGTATTCGGGCTATTTAAAAGTGCTAGGGCAGATGGGCATTAACCGCTGCTGTTATTACTCATTATTTAAGTTAGCGGGTTCTAATAAGTTAAATGTCGGTAAGCGCCATTTAAAGCGTACCGACGCCATACGAATTAAATAGCCTACTACTAAACTTGCAACTACGCTGATATTGTCATCAATGTTGTAGTGGTGCAGTGCTAAGTATAAACAAGCAACAATAAGCGCTACGCTTGCGTAAAGTTCATGATGAAGTACTAATGGCGCTTGTCGACAAATTAAATCACGCAATAATCCACCAAATACGCCGGTAACTATAGCTGCGACAACACAAATTCCATAGTGCAAACCCATATTTAGCCCAACTTGGCAGCCAATTATACTAAACGCTGCAAGCCCTAAGGCATCTAGACGCATGAATATGCCTTTAAATTTAACCACCCATTTGGCCAACCAAGTGGTTACAATACCCGCCACGCATGTGATCAGTAAATATTCTGGGTATTTAACCCACGTTAACGGGTAATTGCCAAGTAAAATATCGCGTACGCTGCCACCCCCAATGGCTGTGGCACTGGCTACTAGCATAACCCCAAACCAATCCATGTTTCTGCGCCCAGCGCTGAGTGCACCGGTCATGGCTTCTGCTGTAATTCCGATGATGTAAACAATAGTGAGTAGCATGAAATAGTCACTTAAACTTTTAAGAGCAAAAATAAAAGTGCGATTGTAGAGATAAAATAGTGCATTGACGAGTGAAAAATTACATTAAAAACAGCTGCTTTCAGATTAAAAAAACTAATGTGATAGCGAGGTGTGAATAGCCTGTTAATGTAACGAGAGCGCCGGCTTTAGTATTGAAAGCAAAAAGGACAAATGACCGTAAAAATGCAATAAAGCCTGAATTAATTTAAGGTAAAAGAGCGCTGTTGCCTTTAATTTTGTTGCTTCTTAAAAGCGGTTTTATTGAATGTATTAACTTGAGCCGCGCGCAATTAAACGCGGTGGCAGCAGGGTGCTTTGTACTTGCTCACCACGAATTAATTTGAGTAAGTTTTCAACTAACATTTGCCCCGCTATAGTGGTGTTTTGCTCTATGGTTGTCAGCGGCGGGTTAATGTAACTTGCAATAGAAATATTATCAAAACCTATTACGGCTACATCTTTTGGCACGTTAATATTGGCTTCTTTTAGCGCGCGTATTGCGCCTATGGCAATCAGATCGCTGGCAGCAAAAAGTGCATTAAAAGTAATATTATTAGCAATTAAAGAGCGAGTAGCATGGTAGCCAGATTCTTCGGTAGAAATTGCGTTGGCAATCTTACGATCATTTAAGGTGACACCGTTTTGCTGGAGTTCGTCTTTAAAGCCATTAAAACGGGCAAAAAACTCAGGGCTGTGATCAGAGGCATCGCCAATAAATGCACAATCAGTTCGGTTATGCGCCAGTAAATGCTCAGCGGCAAGTTTACCACCGCCATAATTATCGCAACTTATGGTTAAATCAGGGCGGTTATCAACGCTTGCTCCCCAGCAAACAAATTTAGTGTTTTGTTCAAGCAAGGTATTAAATTTTGGTTGAAAATCAATGTAGTCGCCATAGCCTAATAAGATTATTCCATCTGCTCGATGGCTGTCTTCGTAGTCTGCTTGCCAATCAGCGCTGGCTGATTGAAATGAAACAAGTAAATCGTAACCCTCTTTTGCGCAGGCACGAGTAATACTGCCCAGCATGGCTAAAAAAAACGGATTGATTTGTGATTCATCTGAGGTTGGGTCTTCAAACAACAGCAATGCTAGGGTACTGCTTTGTTGAGTGCGAAGGTTACTGGCGTTTTTGTCTACTTTGTAATTAAGTTTTTTAGCAATATCGTGAACACGTCTTCGTGTTTCGTCATTTACCAGTGGACTATTTCGTAAAGCACGGGAAACTGTAGATTGAGACACCCCAGCATAGTGGGCTATATCAAACGAGGTGGCTTTACCTTTCATCACGATTACTTACTTAAGAGGACAATAAGGGGATATTCTCGTTTATTAGTGATTTTTTTCAAGCTTATTTGTCAATAAAGGCATTTTTTTATTGATTTTTTCATGACACCGGTGTCACAATAAGGGCGTTTTATCATTTTGTTGTCAAAACGTATTAGCTACCTTTATTATTAAAGGTAGCATTTTTTTACAGTGATAGCTGCTTTGAGGTGATAGCTCAAAGTAAATAAGTATCAATGATACCCCATTAAAATAATAAGTACTCATTACTTAAACAAAAGAGATAACACTATGGGTTTACACTCTAGCACACACTTTGATCCTATTCTGGTTGCTGATATTGGCGGCACAAATGCTCGTTTTGCGTTGATCACTGGGTTCGACGAATCAAGTAATCAATTTACCATTGAGCATAATCATACTTTTCCCAGTGCTAACTATGGATCGCTCGAAAGTGCTACCGAGTACTACTTATCAACAGTGTCTCATATAACCCCTAAACGCGCATGCCTTGCAGTAGCAGGCCCTATAAATGCAGGGCAAGTTCATTTAACTAATTTAGGTTGGCACTTTAGCGTTAATGATTTTAAACACCACTTTGACCTTGCTCAATTAAGCGTTATAAATGACTTTGCTGCTTTTGCCTACGCAGCACCGTATTTAGACCCTTCACAAAATGTCACTGTTAAACCTGGTCAAGCGGATGAGTCTGCCAATATAGGTGTAATGGGTCCAGGCACTGGTTTTGGTGCAGCGTGCTTAGTGAGAACCGCACATTCGTGCGCGGTGATGAGTTCAGAAGGCGGGCATATTTCCTTAGCAGCCGTTAATCAACTCGACGCTCAACTTATTCAAGAACTCAAAAAAGATCACCCTCATGTATCGGTAGAAACGGTATTTTCGGGCCCTGGCATTGCTCATTTGTATAAAGCCATGGCTGCGGTTAAAGGGGTGGCGGCAAAAAATTTAGATGCCGCACAAATTAGCAGCTTAGCCAATAGCGGTGAATGTGAAGTGTGTGATGCAACGCTTAATCAATTTTGTGACTGGATTGGCAGTGTTGCGGGCGATTTAGCATTGGCCTACGGCGCCTTAGGCGGCCTTTATATTGGCGGNCGGTGGAATTTTACCACGCATGCAAGCTCGTTTACTTGAAAGTCGTTTTATTGAGCGCTTTTCGCAAAAAGGTATTATGTCGCAGTACACAGGTCAAATTCCGGTGACGTTAGTAACACAAGACAACATACCATTAATTGGAGCTGCCGCTTGTTTACATACGAGTCAACAGGATTAATCGCTTTGCATAGGTTTGGAAATAAATAGATGAAAAAAGTCACTATAAACAGCGTTGCCAGTCATGCAGGTGTTTCTAAAAAAACCGTATCGCGAGTACTCAACAATGAGCCTAATGTCAGTGCAGCTACACGCGAAAAAGTGTTAGCCGTATTTAAGGAGCTAGATTACACCCCAAACCCAATTGCACGCGGCCTTGCACAAAATCGCAGCTTTATCATTGGTTGCATTTACGATAACCCTAGTAAAAGTTATATCACCCGTGTGCAAACAGGCGCACTGGCTGCCTGCCAAGAGAACAACTATAACTTGCTTATTCATCCTTGTGAGCTCAGGGGCGATGCACTCATTAACAATATTGAGCAGTTATTGCAGTCATCACGCCTTGACGGTTTAGTATTAACCCCGCCATTTTGTGATTTTGGCGAGTTGGTAGATTTTTTAAAGTCGAAAAAAATCCCTTATGCTCGAGTCGCTTCTGCAATTTTAGATGATGATTCTATTTCTGTGACCAGCAATGACGAGCAGGGGGCGTTTGAAATTACCGAGCATTTAATAAATCTAGGACATACCTCCATAGCGTTTATTAAAGGTCACCCAGATCACAGTGCCACTGAGCAGCGTTTTAAAGGTTACAGGCGCGCATTAACAACTCATGGCATTGAATTTAACGAACGCTTAGTTGAAGAGGGTAACTTTAGTTACCATTCAGGAGTAGACAGTGCGCGTAGTATTTTAGATTTATCGCCACGTCCTACTGCTGTATTTGCATCAAACGACTACATGGCAGCGGCAGTGCTCAAATTAGCCACGCAGCGTAACTTACGTGTACCTGATGATATTTCTATCGCTGGGTTTGATAATGCACCAATAGCGCGCCACATTTGGCCTGGGCTGACCACCATAGCGCAACCTGTAGAAGAAATGACAAAACAAGCCGTTACGCAATTGATCACCCATATTATTGAGCCGCAAGAGTCACCATATAAAGTGATTTTAGAAGCAAAATTAATCACGCGAGAGTCAACTGCAGCCGTAAAATAAAACCCTTTTTTCACAGTAGCCCGAGTATGAGTGACGCTTACTCGGGCTTTTTTTTGTCTGTACTTTTAATTTTCATTATTTGCTTGCTGGTATTTCACTAAAAATTCACGTTTATTTATTGTACATGTTAAAAAAATTGGCTATTTTTATGACTCAGGGTTGACACCGGTGTCAATGTCATGAGTTAATACCCTGACACCGGTGTCAGGGTTGTTGTGAGAGGCTCCCTGGTAGCGTACCTTTGAACGGGTAAGTCAAAGATGCTCAGTACAGTTATTTTCGTGGAGTCTATAATTGTTACTGAGCCTTTATCCTCTAACGAATAGAGATGAGTAAAATTATGTTGCACCCTCGAATTCAAGAAGTCACAGAGCGCGTTATTGAGCGCAGTAAACAAACCCGTCAAGCCTATTTAGATCGTATTTCGCACGCAAAAAAACAAACAAGAGTTCGTGCTGGATTAGGCTGTGGCAATATTGCTCATGTAATGGCTGCGTGTAGCAGCGATGACAAAGCGCGTTTAAAAGCAGACGAGGTGCCAAACCTTGCAATTATCAATTCATATAACGACATGTTATCTGCACATGTGCCTTACAAAGAATACCCCGATTTAATTAAAAGCATTGCCACTAAATTTGACGCCACCGCGCAAGTTGCTGGCGGTGTACCTGCGATGTGTGATGGTGTTACGCAAGGGCGTGATGGCATGGAGCTATCGCTTTTTTCTCGTGACGTTATTGCTATGTCTACTGCGGTTTCGTTATCGCATGACGTGTTTGATGGTGTGTTTTGTTTAGGTGTATGTGACAAAATTGTCCCAGGCCTATTAATTGGTGCTTTATCATTTGGTCACTTACCTGTGTATTTTTTACCAGCAGGGCCTATGCAATCAGGTATTCCAAACAAAGACAAAGCACGTGTTCGTCAAAAGTTTGCACAAGGACTGGTATCTCGTGAAGAGCTACTAGAAGCTGAAAGCGCTTCTTATCACAGTGCGGGTACCTGTACGTTTTATGGTACCGCTAACTCAAATCAAATGCTGATGGAAATAATGGGCTTACACTTACCAGGTAGCTCGTTTATAAACCCATACACAGAACTGCGTGATGGCTTAACCGGTAATGCGGTTGAAACCATGCTTAAGCAGCTTACTGAAAACAAAGATGGCCCGTGTTTAGCGGATGTGATCAGCGAAAAAACCATTATTAACGGCTTAGTTGGCTTGTTATCAACAGGTGGCTCAACCAATCATGCAATCCATATTGTGGCGATTGCTAAAGCGGCCGGTATTCAAGTTACATGGAAAGACATGTCTGATTTATCAGCGGTTGTTCCATTACTGACGCGTATTTACCCTAATGGCTCAGCAGATGTTAATCACTTTCAAGCAGCCGGCGGAATGGGCTTCTTAATGCGTGAATTAGCAGGTGCTGGTTACCTTCATACAGACGTAACCACTATTTTAGGCGAAGGTCTTGTACCTTACATGTGTGAGCCACTACTCGATAAAGACGATAACTTGATTATGAGTGATGCGAACGGCCCAAGCAAAGTTAAATGGGTAGCGTGTCCAGAAAACTCACATGATGAAGAAGTACTTCGCCCAGTAAGTAACCCATTTAGTAAGCAAGGTGGTTTACAGCTACTAACGGGTAACTTAGGTAAAGCGGTTATTAAAGTCTCTGCGGTTGCAGAATCTCATCAAGTGGTGTCGGCTCCGGCTAAAGTATTTAGCTCACAAGGTGAGTTACAAGATGCCTACAGCCGTGGCGAACTTAACCAAGATTTTATTGCTGTACTTAAAGAGCAAGGGCCAAAAGCCAAAGGCATGCCTGAGCTTCATAAGCTCACACCGGTAATGGCAACATTACAAGATCAGGGCTATAAAGTGGCTATTGTTACCGACGGTCGTATGTCGGGCGCATCAGGCAAAGTACCAGCGGCAATCCATTTAGCACCTGAAGCGGTTGAAGGTGGGATTATTGCTAAAATTCATGAAGGCGATATTGTTACTCTAGATGCGCCAAATGGTATTTTAAAACTGCATGTTAGCGATGAAGAGCTTGCACAGCGTGAGCCGCAAATTAGCCAAGCAAGCCAAACGTTTGGTACAGGTCGTGAATTATTTACTGGATTTAGAAACATAGTAAGCAGTGCCGATTTAGGTGCAAGTGCTTTTGGACTTGAATAATAATTAGCCATATTGGGTAATGAGGAACAAGTAATGAGTATTGAAAAAATCTTAGCATCGGCACCGGTAGTGCCAGTGGTGGTAATCGAAAAATTAGAAGATGCAGCACCACTTGCAAGAGCGTTATATAACGGTGGCCTAAAAGCACTTGAAATTACACTGCGTACACCCATTGCAGCTGAGGCTGTAAAACTAATGAAAGCAGAAGTGCCCGAAGCTTATGTTGGTACAGGTACTGTGGTTGATAAAGCAAGCTTTAACGCATCAGTAGAGGCGGGTGCTGACTTTATGGTAAGCCCAGGTGTTAGCGATGAGTTATTAGCGCTGGCAAAAGAGTCTACTATTCCATTTTTACCCGGTGCAGCGACCCCAAGCGAAGTGATGAACTTAGCTGCTCATGGTTTTAAGTTCTTAAAGTTTTTTCCTGCAGAAGCTGCAGGCGGTGCTGCTATGCTTAAATCTATTGGCGGCCCATTACCTGATATTACTTTTTGTCCAACCGGTGGCATTAGTTTAGCAACCGCACCTGATTACTTAGCACTTAACAATGTTATTTGTGTAGGTGGTACCTGGATGTTAGATAAGCAACTTATTGAAAATAAAGACTGGCAAGCTATTGAAACGCTTGCTCGCCAAGCATGTGAAGTTAATAGGAGTCAAAAATGATTAATGTAGCAATTAATGGCTACGGCCGAATTGGTCGTAATGTATTACGTGCACTGTATGAATCAGCGCAAAATAATGAAATTAAAATTGTGGCTATTAACGATTTAGCCCCAGCCAATGTAAATGCTCATCTGACTCAGTTTGACTCAGTACATGGTCGTTTTTCACAGCAAGTAACGCTTAAAGACAACACCATGTTAATTGGCGATGATGTGATCACCTTAACGCAAGAACGCGATCCTGCGAATTTACCGTGGAAAGCACTAAATGTTGATATCGTACTTGAATGTACGGGGTTATTCACGTCACGCGAAGCGGCTAATAAGCATATTGAAGCCGGTGCTAAAAAAGTAGTGGTATCGGCACCTGGTACAGATATGGATGCAACGGTAGTTCATGGTGTAAACAGCGATGTAATTAATGCCGATAGCAATATCATCTCAAACGCGTCGTGTACAACTAACTGTTTAGCACCAGTGGCCAAAGCAATAAACGATACGGTAGGGATTGAACAAGGTAGCATGACTACTATTCACGCTTATACCAACGATCAAAACTTATCCGACGTATACCACCCAGATTTATACCGCGCGCGTAGTGCGACTCAATCTATGATCCCAACTAAAACGGGCGCTGCTAAAGCGGTTGGTTTAGTATTGCCTGAGCTGGCAGGTAAATTAGATGGCATGGCGGTACGTGTACCTACAATTAATGTGTCGTTAGTTGATTTAACGTTTATTGCTAAACGTGACACAAGCATTGAAGAAATTAACCAAGTGGTTAAAGCAGCCTCAGAAGGGCCAATGAAAGGTATTTTAGAGTACAACGAGCTGCCGCTTGTTTCTATCGACTTTAACCATAACCCAGCTTCATCTATTTTTGATGCAACGCAAACACGTGCTGATGGTAAATTAGTTAAAGTAATGGCGTGGTACGACAACGAATGGGGTTTCTCAAACCGCATGTTAGATCAAGTTAAAGCGCTGGGTGCCTATTTATAAATTTTCCGTGTAGTTAATTTAGCTTTATCCAGCCAAGCCACGCATTGCGTGGCTTTTTTGTGTTTTAGTTAGCCCAAAATTTGCTAGAATATGCGCACTAGAATAGGGACTGCATATTATATTAAGGAAAATAATGCTAAAACACGTCACTAAAAAAATATTTCGCACCAGTCACTTGCAAATTGGTGAGGGTAATATCAGCGGTTATATTGCTTGCTTTTTGGCAATATTAAGTTGCTTGGGAGTGCTTGCATTCCACTTCCCTGAATATTTAACGACTCCAGAATTGCGTAAAAGTTATAGCGTCGAGTTTTTACGTCAACTTATGTTTGTTGCCCTTATTATTTCAGGAAGCCTGGGTTTACTTAATTTTGTACGAAATACCAATAAGCGCTTGGGGGCGACTGCGTGGTTTTTTATTTTGCTGGCAATTGGCTTTGGCGGCCCGAATGTTGAAGTGAATGACTTTGCAGATAACACCCCTTATATTGGCTTAGATTGGTTTATATTAGGGGCTGTTGATCTTTGTAGTACATATATCAATCAGCCCACATTGGTAGCCACATCATAGTAAATGCTAAAGCGAGCATTGAATGATAATTTCGTTCAAGCTTTTCATACCGCGTGGCTATCCCTCTATATTGCTTAATACGGCCAAATGCATTCTCAACCAAGTGCCGATATTTATACATGCACCAGTCAATATCTTCATTGCCTACTAAACTGTTGCCCTTACGTGGAATAACGGGTGTAGCGTTATTATCACGAACAAACGCTCTCAGTTTTTCACTGTCGTAGCCTTTATCTGCGACAACCATATTACTTGTTGGGCAATTAGCTACGAGTGACTCTGCATGGACGATATCATGCGTATTTCCACAGGATAATTCATAATAAACAGGCAACCCTCCGCTATCGACTGCAAGATGAATTTTCGTAGAATTTCCACCTCGGCTCTTTCCAATTGATTCATTGTCAGCAGTTCTTGCACCGCAACTATGTTGATGAGCCCTGACAATACTGCCATCAATGAAGACCCAATCCATGTCCGCATCACGAGATAATGCGCGAAACAGTTCATTCAAAATCCCTTTTTTGGACCATAAATTAAACCGTCTGTAGATAGCACTCCAACGGCCAAAATCAGAAGGTAAATCTCGCCATGGAATACCTGTGCGCATCTTATACAGTATGCCTTCGAGCGTTTTTCTATGGTCGGGCTTATTATAAATTCGACCACTTAAGTACATTACTTTTGATAAGACATTCCATGTCCCGTCTGTTAGCATTAATCTTGGCATGTAGGTTCGGTGTAAAGTTTTCTGGCGAATTCAATTATACCTTATCTTCATGCTGTTTGTTTTTCATACCACAAAGATCAACACGCCCTA
>NZ_AUTH01000072.1:0-106728 GCF_000497975.1 Pseudoalteromonas sp. TB41
CCGCTGACCGCTGACCGCTGACCGCTGACCGCTGACCCTACAACTAATAGACTAGTCGCTTACTTACCTATTTTTTGTATCATGAGCCAATGATTAACTGCGAGCTTTGATATGGATATTTTTACAGCTGAACACATTTCCCCTTTAATTTCGCTTTTACTGGTTTTACTGGCGGGGGTTACTTCGTTTGTATCGGCGGCTTTTGGTGCGGGCGGCGGGTTAATGCTGTTGGTGGTAATGGCGTCGGTTATGCCTATGGCGGTGGTGGTGCCGGTTCATGGTTTAGTGCAGTTGGGCTCTAATGCCAATCGGTTGTTGTTAAGTATTGCCCATCTTGATAAGCCGATGTTGTTGTATTTTACTCTGGGTGGGTTAATTGGTGCTGGGCTATCAATCCAAGTAGTAAGCGATATTAACCTTGATAGCATGAAGCTGTTTGTGGCTTTATTTGTGATTTATTTACTGTGGGGAACAATCCCTGAATTTAATAAAGACTCACGATTAGGGCGTTTAATAGCGGGTGTAATTACGGCATTTATTTCTACTTTTGTGGGAGCAAGTGGGCCTCTGGTGGCGAGTTATTTACACATTAATCATTACGATAAGCTTAAATTTACCGCGACTTTTTCAAGTATTATGACCTTGCAGCATAGCTTAAAAGCCGTCGTTTATACGGGGCTTGGTTTTAGTTTTTGGCAATGGTTGCCGTTAACACTGGCGATGATTTTAAGCGGAGCCATTGGCACCTGGTTAGGGATTCGTTTACTTAAGCGGCTCTCTGTGGCGCGTTTTAGGGCTGTTTTTAAAGTGATTTTAACTCTGCTTGCCATGCAGCTTGCATGGCAAGGGGTGAGTGTAATGCTTACTTAATAGCGGCTTTTATTGGTTTATCGCCATCAAATAACTCAAAAATACGATTGCTATTAAATGAGTTTGTAGCAACGTGAAGCAATGCGTTGGCTACATTTTCGCGGCTAATTTTAGCCTTTGACTGATCGCTAGGGCGCTCTGTTGTTACTTCCAAAGAGGCACTTTCGTCAGTTAATGTTCCTGGGCGGACAATTGTATAATTGAGTCCACTGTGAATTAAATGCTCATCGGCCATATGTTTTGCTACAAGATAAGGCTTTAAGTCACTATCTATCGCATCAGGATCGTCTGCGCCAATAGAGCTGACCATAATAAAGTGTTTTACACCGTGCTCTTTAGAATAAGTTGCTGCTTTTGTCGCTGCCCACAAATCAATAAGTACGGTTTTATCTGTGCCTGTACTTCCACCTGAACCTGCTGCAAAGATAACTTGGTCGCAGCCATTAATGGCACTTGAAAAGTCACCTTCTAAATCCTGTTCAACAATACTTAAAAATGGGCTATCTAAATCACACAGTTTGCTTTTGTCTCTTACAAGTGCAACAACATTTTGCTCATTTTCTAAAAGTAGTTTGGTAGCCATTTTACCAATTTGACCACTTGCGCCAATAATTAAAGTCTTACTCATAATTAATTCCTTCTCAATATAGTGTAAAGATTGTTCGTACAAACAGACCTTGGGGTAGGAAATTATTTTTAAAGAGTAAATGGGATTTAAACGAGCTTATTTAAAAAAAACATATTAGTTAAAAGTTATTACTTAACTGAGTATTAAAATTAGCTATTTTTTAAGGCGTTTTTTAGAACTTTTTACTCGATCATTATACTTACTTCGGTTACAAAGCTACGGTGGTATAAGCCAATACGTACACTGCGTTCTTGGTAATTACGGTAAAGGGCTTTGTAGGTATTATTACCTTTAAATTTTATTGCGAATAAGGTCACGAACAATAAAGCGGCCTGGGTGAATAGCTTGGCTTACGCGTTCGCTTAGTGGGCGAGGTTCATTGTTTAAACTACTAATTAGGTGCTCGGCAGATAGCGGTGCACTGCATAATGCTCGCGCGCCAAAGCCGGTAAAAATATGCAGGCCCTGTTGTGGTTTTTTTAATGCTTGGTATTGATAGCGCTTACCCAAACGTAAATTAGCAAATGCATGTGTATAGTCAGTTTGCTCCACCCATTCACCGGCCATAGGTAAGTGATCAATAAAACTACAGCGAACAGCGGCTTTAGCAGAGCTAATATCGCCTAAGCTGGTGGCAAATTCAGTGTTGTTATAAAAGCTCAGCAGTTGCTCGCGGTTGGTTTGATTATCTTGCTCGGTCACTTCACGGCTTTTACTGTTTTTTTCAAAGGTGGCGCCCATACAATGGTGATCTAAATAAGCGGGGGTGAAATACCCCTTGTGACACAACACGGTTTTTAGCTTACGTGATTGCGTGCTTGCTTGAACATGTGACACCTGTCCGCGTACGCCAACAATAGGGAGCGTTTTAGTTTGCGCAAATGCATCGCTGTGTTCACCGGCGCAAATAATCACATCGCTAAAGGGGCCAAATGTTTGTTTTTGCGTGGTTAAGTACCAGCCATCGGGTTGTTTGTTAAGTTGCTCAATGTGGCAATTAAATAGGCTCTCAAACTCATTTAATTGCTGTGCGGCATCTAACATAGCACTGACTAACTGGGGGGGATTAACCCAGCCGCCTTGTTCAAAAAACACCCCTGAGTAACCTGTTTTAACCCCAGCAATAGCATCACCCTCATCAGCAGTCACATTTCGCATAAGCTGCTCTGGCCACAGTTGTTTATCAGCGAGATTTTGATGACGCTCTGCCAATGGTTTTTTTACTGCATGTTGCAGCACACCACACCACTGGTGATCAAATAAAAAGCCATTGTTGAGTAATTGATTGTAAAGCCGCTTTGCGTATAAAAAACTATGGGCAAATAGTTCACTGTGTGGCGAATTTTTTGCTTGTAAATGCGGATATATCGCCCCTTGTACATTGTGAGATGCCCCCATGGCCGGTTGTTTATCTTGGCAAAATAAGTGGCTTGGTATACCGCGTTTCGCGAGGCTATAAAGAATACAACTGCTGGCTATACCACCGCCAATAACAGCCACATTGGTAAGGGGAGAGAAGTGATGCTCAAAATAGGCGGGGGCTGATTGTTTTAAATTAGCCTGAACGAGTGTGCCAACTAGCATCTCTCGTTTTCGGCCAAAGCCTTTAGCTTTTTGCATGCTAAAGCCCGCTTCAATTAAACCACGACGAACAAAGCCCGCAGCGGTAAACGTGGCTAATGTCGCGTTGCATCTGGAAATATCAACCATGGCGTTAAATACACTTTGCTGCCACATATCAGGATTTTTACTCGGTGCAAAACCATCTAAAAACCATGCGTCAACAAGTCCACTTTGTGGGTAGCTCATGCTATTAATACATTCCAGCACATCACCAAAGTAGAGGTCGAGCACCACAAGGCCATTGGCAAATTCAAGGCGATGACAACCGGTTAAATTAATCGGGTAGTGGGAGACGAGTTGGGCGCTTAAATGACTTAAACTAGGCCAAGCTTGCAAGGCTTGTTTTAAATCATTTACGCTAAGTGGATATTTTTCAAAAGAAATAAAATGCAGTCGTTGCACGTTATTAGACTGTTGACTTTGAACTTGTGGGCATTGCAGGTGGTCATAAAACTGCTGCCATGCATTTAAAAAATTAAGCCCTGTACCAAAACCGGTTTCGGCTATAACAAAGTGCTCACGGTCATGATTTTGTAACCGTGACTCTATATTGTTTTGTTGATAAAACACATAATGCGATTCAGCGAGGCCGTCGTCATTAGAAAAATAAACATCATCAAAGTCATTAGCAACCGGTGTCCCTAAATCATTAAAGTGTATGTGGGCGTTTTTTATCATGACCAATTCAATTTTATAGATAATTTTTTAATTATTTTACGTGTTTTCTTTGAAATAGTCTGGCGTTATTTATAAGCTGTAGGTTCAGAGTACAAGTGTACGCTAGAAAGCTGACCACTTAGGTGATTAAATTCGCGTAAAATAGAACACAATTAAGTATTAAGCTAAGGGAATTACCCATGAGAAGAGCCGTAATAACAGGCATCGGTGTTGTATCAAGCATCGGCAATAATAAAGAAGAAGTATTAGAGTCACTAAGAGCGGGTAAAAGCGGTATTGCTTTTAACCAAGAATTTGCTGATTACAAATTGCGCAGCAATGTATCAGGTAAAATTGATATTGATGTTAAAGAGCATGTTGACCGCAAAGCAATGCGCTTTATGGGTGATGCAGCGGCTTATTCTTATATCTCAATGGCACAAGCGATTGAAGATGCGGGCCTTAGCGACGAACAAGTATCAAACGAGCGCACTGGTTTATTAGTGGGTTCTGGCGGCGGTTCATCAAAATGGCAAGTAGAAGCGGCCGATATCCTTCGCGAAAAAGGCGTTAAGCGCGTTGGCCCTTACATGGTGCCACGTACTATGGCGAGCACCACCTCGGCTTGTTTAGCAACGCCATTTAAAATTAAAGGCGTTAACTATTCAATTAGCTCTGCGTGTGCAACCTCTGCGCATTGTATTGGCCATGCCGTTGAGCAGATTCAACTAGGCAAGCAAGACGTTATTTTTGCAGGTGGGGGTGAAGAACTTCACTGGACGCTAGCGATGGAATTTGACGCTATGGGCGCGCTTTCGACTAAATATAACGACACACCTGAAAAAGCATCACGTACATACGATGCTAACCGTGATGGTTTTGTGATTTCAGCCGGTGGCGGTATTGTGGTTGTTGAAGAGCTAGAACACGCACTTGCACGTGGCGCGCACATTTATGCTGAAATTACCGGTTACGGCGCAACCTCAGATGGTTACGATATGGTTGCACCATCAGGTGAGGGCGCAGTACGTTGTATGCGCCAAGCAATGCAAAACGTTGATAGCATTGATTACTTGAATACCCATGGTACGTCAACACCCGTAGGCGATGTGAAAGAGCTGGGCGCTATTCAAGAAGTATTTGGTGGTAACTCGCCAATGATCAGCGCAACTAAAGCAATGACAGGCCATGCACTGGGTGCGGCAGGTGTACACGAAGCCATCTTTTCATTGCTAATGCTTGAGCATGGTTTTGTTGCGCCATCTATCAATATTGATGAGCTTGATGAGCAAGCTGCGGGCTTGAACATTGTAACTGAAGCCAAAGACGTTGAACTAAATACGGTTATGTCTAACAGTTTTGGTTTTGGCGGCACCAATGCCACATTAGTAATGAGCAAATACAAAGGCTAAGTAAACCTTTAACTATTTTAAAGCCGAGCAAAATGCTCGGCTTTTTCGTTTGTGCAAATAGGCGGTTGTTCGTTACAATAGGGTCTCATTTTGCCAAACGGATTCACAATGAAAATTCTTGCCGATCAAAATATGCCTTTAGTTGAGCAATTCTTTAAAGATATGGGTGAGGTTGAACGATTTGATGGCAGGCAATTAACTCCAGAAAAACTCATTGATGTTGATGTATTACTCACTCGTTCAGTCACGCAGGTCAATAGTGAATTATTAGCACAGGCTAATAAGCTAAGCTTTGTAGGTACAGCCACTATTGGTGTGGATCATATTGATACCGATTTGCTCAACGCAAAAAATATTGCTTTTACCAGTGCACCTGGCTGCAATGCGATTGCGGTTGCTGAATATGTGATCAGTAGTTTATTTGCATTAAGTCAAGAAAATGCCAGCCCGTTAAGCGGTAAAACAATCGGTATTGTGGGTGTAGGTAATATTGGCAGTTGCCTCGCGCAAAAATTAAAAGCGCTTAACGTTAATTTACTATTGTGCGACCCAATAAAGTATGAGCAAGGGCTATTAACCGAGCACGTTGAGTTTGATGAGCTATTAACGCAGTCAGATATAGTCACGTTTCATGTGCCGTTAGTAAAAACAGGTACGCATAAAACACTGCATATGCTTGATAAAAAGCGCTTAACTACGCTTAAACCTGGGCTTACTTTAATTAACGCCAGCCGAGGTGATGTGATTGATAATCAAGCATTACTTGAGGTGATGGAAGCCGGCGCTGAGCTCGATTTAGTGTTGGATGTGTGGGAAAACGAACCTAACATTTTAACCGAGTTACTTGAGCATGTTCGCTATGCCAGTGTGCACATTGCCGGACATACTCTTGAGGGTAAAGCTCGGGGTACACAAATGTTGTATCAAAGCTTGTGTGAGCTAAAAGAGGTTAACGCAATAAAATCGCTTGATGATTTTTTACCGCCTCCTGCAATTAAAAAAGTCGCCCTAGGAAGTAGTTTTAGCGAAACAGATATAGCCCGTTTAGTGCACTTAGTTTATGACGTACGCCGTGATGATGGCATTTTACTGCGTCACTTGGCCGATGAAGGCTTTGACAGTTTACGAAAAAATTATCCAACCCGACGTGAATTTAGCACCGTGGTGGTTGAAGGTGATAGCACCGAGCTTGCTGCACTTGCTCAGCTTGGTTTTACTACAGCAAACTAATTTAATTAGCACGGTTGTTTTAATCGTGCTTACAGAGGATGAAATATGTCGCAAAAATATAACGTTGCCGTACTCGGCGCTACAGGCCTTGTCGGTCGTCAAATCATTGAAACTTTGGAAGATCGTAAATTTCCGGTCGATCAGCTGTTTTTATTAGCAAGCAGCCGCAGTGCTGGCGAAGATATAAAGTTTCGTGGTGAGACCATAGAAGTACGTGATGTTGAAGGCTTTGACTTTAGCCAAGCGCATATCGGTTTATTTTCTGCTGGTGGCAGTGTATCTGAAAAATATGCCCCTATCGCCGCAGACGCTGGCTGTATCGTTATTGATAACACATCGCACTTTAGAAATGACTTTGAAGTGCCGCTTATTGTGCCAGAAGTAAATGCATCGAGCTTAGCCGATTTTAGAAATCGTAATATTATTGCCAACCCTAATTGTTCAACCATTCAAATGATGCTTGCGCTTAAACCTATTTATGATGCATACGGCATTGATCGTATTAACGTTTCAACTTACCAAGCGGTGTCGGGAGCGGGTAAAGAGGCAGTTGATGAACTGGCTAAACAAACTGCAAATTTAATGAATGCACGCCCAATGGAAAACGAAATATTTCCTAAGCAAATTGCGTTTAATGTAATACCGCAAATCGATAGCTTTGAAGATAACGGCTATACGCGCGAAGAAATGAAAATGGTAAACGAAACGCATAAAATTTTAGGCGATACAACCATTGCGGTAAACCCGACTTGTGTTCGCGTCCCTGTATTTTTTGGTCATTCTGAGTCAATTAATATTGAAACGCGTATGCCTTATGACTTTGAGCATGTAAAGCAACTATTGAGTGATGCGCCAGGTGTTGAGCTAATTGATGATGCTGGCGACTACCCAACGGCTGTGTCGGATGCCAGTGGTAATGATACTGTTTATATCGGCCGTTTACGTGCTGATATTTCACACCCACATGGATTAAATATGTGGGTAGTAAGTGATAATACCCGTAAAGGGGCTGCAACCAATAGTGTACAAATAGCTGAAGAACTGATTGCTAATTATATGTAATTAGCCTGAAAATAGTGATAATTTCAATAAACGGCAAACCACAGTGGTTTGCCGTTTTTTTATGCTTTAACCGCCATTTTTTTGCCACTTATTAACTGAGAGAGTGTAAACATCTTGATAAACAACATAAAAACATTTTTATCATGATGTTTAAGGTATTTATTTTCAATGCGTTGCGATGGATATTATGGCTTAACTGGTTTATAGTTTGTAACTGGAATAGAGCTTGCAATAAAAATGTGCGTTGGCCACGTGGCTAACAACGGCAAGAATAATCAATGTTTAAGCGCCAATTTTAAAGCGCTGCGTTAACATTTAAACATTAAAGGATCAGCATGCGCGGTTTCGTTTCACTTATTATATTAGCGTCTGCACTGATGGTAACGACTGTTTACTCTCAAGACAGTACCCAATTAAGAGGGCCTAAAGGCGCAGATTACGGCGCGCAGGGTCGCTCTATTGGGCCAATAAAACCAACCGATACACTTTGGCGTATTGCCGTTAAAGTTCGCCCAGATAACTCAGTCAGCATTTATCAAGTTATGCAGGCCTTGTATAACAAAAACCCCAACTCATTTTTAGAACAAAACTTAAATCACATGCAAAGTGGTTCGTATTTAAAAATACCTACTTTGGCAGAAATTAGACGAGTAAACCCGCAATTAGCTAAGCAACGTTCTGAGCAAGACGATGAACTGTGGGAAAAAAAGAAAAATGGCACACTCACTCAAGCAGAGATCAATTCAGCACAAACACAAGTAACCCAAGCCCGCAAAGCAGACGTTGATGAAGCCAAAAAAGAATTACAACAAGAATTAAAAGCGATTAAAACAGATCAAGGTAATAAATTAGTTGAGCTTCAGCAGCAGTTTAAAAGTTCGGTTAGTAACGTAGAAGAGATTTTAGTTGAAAACAACAACCTTAAAAAACAGCTGACAGGTATTTCAAACGAGTTAGAAAACGTTCGTTTACAACTAGGCCAAGATAGTGAAATTCAACAACAGTTAAAAGAATTAATCGTTAAGCAAAACGAGATCATTGCACAGCAAAAATTAAAAGATGCAGAGCAAGAGAATGAATTTAGCTTTGCTGCATTACTCTCGAATCCTTTGGTACTCATTTTATTAATGACCATTCCAGCGTTGTTGATTATTTTTGCTGTAGTTATGTGGCTGCGTAAGCGTGGTAATAACCAAGAGCCTGAGAGTAACGATGATGAATTTATACCACAAGCGCCTGCTTATACTGACCCTCTAGATGAAATGCCAGACCCCACGCTTGACGAAGCGCCTGCTCCCGATCCACTTGATGATTTAAGTGTGCAGTTAGATGAGAACATGGATGACGTATTACTTGATGATGATGTGGAGTTTAATGATGATCTCGATGATGACAGTTTATTAGATCAAGATGAGTTAGAAAGCTTACTTAATGATGATGTTGTTTTTGAAGATGAAAATACTGAGGGTGATGAACTTGATGTTTTCATGCAACAAGATTTTGATAGCCCTGATGAAGATGACACGGGCGATACAATTAATCTTGACGAATCGGATGATATTTTAAGTGCGGATGATTTAGATAGCCTGTTTGATGAAGAAGATGACGATTCATTACCAGATGAACCCCAAGGTGAATCGAATGATGATATGGCTGCACTCAGTGAAGAACTCGCCGAAGAGGGCGAAGACTTCGACATTGATGATTTACTCGATGAAAATAATGAGCAGGCAACTGACACATCAGCAGACGATGACGAATTTGATATTGACGATTTACTCGATGCAGAGCAACCCGCTACTGCACAGAGTGAAGAAACCGATATTGACAGCTTAGTTGATGAAGATGACGAATTTGATATTGACGATTTACTCGATGCAGAGCAACCCGCTGCTGCACAGAGTGAAGAAACTGATATTGACAGTTTAGTTGAAGAAGATGACGAATTTGACATTGATGACTTGCTTGATGCAGAGCAACCCGCTGCTGCAGAGATTGAAGAAACTGATATTGACAGCTTAGTTGATGAAGATGACAAGATTGACATTGATGACTTGCTTGATGCAGAGCAACCCGCTGCTGCAGAGAGTGAAGAAACTGATATTGACAGCTTAGTAGATGAAGATGACGAAGTTAATATTGACGATTTACTTGATGCAGAACAATCGGCTACTGAGGCTCAAAGTGAAGAGCCAGACATCGACAGCTTAGTAGATGAAGATGACGAAGTTAATATTGACGATTTACTTGATGCAGAACAATCGGCTACTGAAGCTCAAAGTGAAGAGCCAGACATCGACAGCCTAGTTGATGAAGACGAAGTAGATATTGACGATGTACTGGATGCGGAGCAACCTGAAAGTGATGTTCATGATTCTGAAATAGATCATGCATTGGCGGACTCAATTGAAGATTTAGCTGACGCGCAAGAAGAGTTAAATAGTGAAGATGTAGAATCTATCGCTTCATCTTTTGCTGAGCCAGAAGTAGAGCCAGAGCCAGGCGTTGAAGCTGAGCCGGAGCTTGAAGAAGAACCTGAACTTGAAGTAGAACCAGAGCTTGAAGCTGAACCTGAACCTGAACTTGAAGTAGAGCCAGAACTTGAAGTAGAACCTGAACTTGAAGTAGAACCAGAGCTTGAAGTAGAGCCTGAGCTTGAAGTAGAACCAGAACTTGAAGCTGAGCCAGAAGTTGCAGCTGAGCCAGAGCTTGAAGAAGAGCCTGAACTTGATGTAGAACCAGAACTTGAAGCTGAGCCAGAAGTTGCAGCTGAGCCGGAGCTTGAAGAAGAACCTGAACTTGAAGTAGAACCAGAACTTGAAGTAGAACCAGAACTTGAAGTAGAACCAGAGCTTGAAGCTGAGCCGGAGCTTCAAGCAGAACTTGAACCTGAGCCTGAGTTTGACGTTGGATCTGAAGGTGATTTCACCGATACATCTTCTACATTACTCGATCAAGAGGATGCCTTAGATGAATTTAACGATGAAAACCTTGAGAGTATTGATGATCTGTTAAGTGAGTTAGAACAACCTACCGACGACTATGTAGAAACACCAGATTGGTCAGTTGATGGTGTAGATGATGAACTTAAAGCAGAATCTGAACTTGAAGTAGAAGCTGAGCCAGAAATTGAAGCTGAGCCAGAAATTGAAGCTGAGACAGAACTTGAAGCAGAGCCAGAACTTGAAGCAGAGCCTGAACTTGAAGTTGAGCCTGAACTTGAAGTAGAACCTGAGCTTGAAGCTGAGACAGAACTTGAAGCAGAGCCTGAACTTGAAGCAGAGCCTGAACTTGAAGCAGAGCCTGAACTTAAAGCAGAGCCTGAGCTTGAAGCAGAGCCTGAGCTTGAAGTAGAACCTGAACTTGAAGCAGAGCCTGAACTTGAAGCAGACCCTGAGCTTGAAGTTGAGCCTGAACTTGAAGCAGAACCAGAGCTTGAAGCAGAACCAGAGCTTGAAGTTGAGCCTGAGCTTGAAGAAGAGCCTGAACTTGAAGTAGAGCCTGAACTTGAAGCAGAGCCTGAGCTTGAAGCAGAGCCTGAGCTTGAAGTAGAGCCTGAACTTGAAGTAGAACCAGAGCTTGAAGCAGAACCAGAGCCTGAGCTTGAAGCAGAGCCTGAGCTTGAAGTAGAACCAGAGCTTGAACAAGATCCTGAGTTTGACGTTGAATCAGAAGATGACTTTACCGATACGTCTTCAACCTTACTCGACCCAGAAGATGCGCTTGACGAGTACGACGGTGAAAACTTTAAAAGCGTTGATGATCTTTTAAGTGAACTTGAGCAAACAAGCGATGCAGATGAACACGTTCCTGATTGGTCACTCGACGATTTAAACGATGAGCTTGATGAAGATGAAATTGATTTAGGTGATGATCCGCTTGCTGGTGATATCCAAAACAATGATTTATCGACAGATGACGATGAGCTATACGAGCCAGAAATAGTTACACCGAGTGAAGAGCTTGAAGAATATCCTGAGTTAGAGCTTGATGATGAGTTGCCTTTATCTGATGAAGAGCATCAATCACTAACACCAGAAGAGCTACAAGGTGATAATTTAGACGGTGATGCAACGGGTATGTCACCAAGTCAAGCAGAGCAAGATCTCGCTAATGCACTATCCGCAGGTAATGATCTCGATAGCTTAGAAGACGATTTTGATGATGAATTATTACTAGACAATGAGTTTTCAGAGTCAAACACTGCGCAAGGTCTAGATAATGAAGTTTCAGAGCCTGAAAAGCTGACTGAACAAATTACAGATGAGCAAAGCGTTAGCACAGACGATGAGTTTGATGATGAACAACTTGATGCTTTAGCTGAATCATCAGAGTTTACTGACGAGCAAACGAACGCTGACCGTGAAGCTGATTTAACGCAAAGCCCAGTATCGCCAGAATCAGACATGATTTCAGATGATGAGCTTGACGATGAGTTCATGGCTGATTTAACACAAACTGATTTTGATGCCTTGCTTAATGAACTAGCAGAGCCTGAAAATGTTGATTTAAGTGACAGCAGTGAGTTTGATGTTGATTTTAATAGCTTACTAAGTGAAGACTTAGCTGACGAAAGCGCATCCTCGTTGCAAGAGCCTATTGAGCAACCTGAGGTTACTGAGCCATTAGCGCAGGATGACTTTGTTGATATTGATGCATTGTTAGAGCAAAGCGATGAAGCTGATTTAGATCACGAACCTTACACAGACGTCGATATGGATGTTGGTTTAGGTGAGTATGATTCACTTCTGGCTGGTGATAACCCTATGGATGTTGATACCCAAAGCGGGGGTTACTCAGCTAAGCTTGATCTTGCACATGCCTATATTGAGATTGATGATGCAGATTCAGCAGTTAAAATCCTGGATGAGATCATTAATAATGGCCCGGATGATGTGCAAGAAGAAGCGCAAAGCTTAAAGGCTAAACTTAAAAATTAATAACCAAGCTCCTGTAAGGTATGGTTGATATGAAAACCCGTTATTAGTGATGCTAATAGCGGGTTTTTTGTATTGCATAGTTAGGAACCTTAGTTCGCTGCTTTTATTGGGACGCCATATAGCATAAAATGCAGCGTCGATTAGCACAGTAGGTAAAGCAGTAATTATGCGAGTAGCACTTGGAGTAGAATACAATGGCGCACGTTACAGTGGTTGGCAGCGTCAATCACACGTAAATAGTGTACAACAAGAAGTAGAAAAAGCGTTGTCGCGCATTTGTAATCATCCAGTTGAAATTGTATGTGCAGGGCGTACCGATGCCGGTGTACATGGCACTGGACAAGTAGTGCATTTTGATACACATGCTGAGCGTGAAATGGTGGCCTTTACATTAGGTATGAACACCTTATTACCCAAAGATATTGCTATTCGTTTTGCACAACCTGTGGCGGAAGACTTTCATGCCCGCTTTAGTGCAACTGCTCGTCGTTATCGTTATGTTATTTACAATTATGCGTTTCGTGGTGCGGTATTAAATGAAGGTGTTACACATTTTCATCACCCACTAGATGAAGTGAAAATGCAGCAGGCGTGTCAATATTTACTAGGTGAGCATGACTTTACCTCGTTTAGAGCGCTGCACTGCCAAGCTAATACGGCAACGCGAACGATTCATCATTTATCGGTACAGCGCCAAGGTGCTTATGTCATTATTGATATTAAAGCCAATGCGTTTTTACACCATATGGTACGTAATATTACGGGTTGTTTAATGGATATTGGCTTACACAAACATGAACCAATTTGGTTAAAAGAGCTGCTAGATGTTAAAGAGCGAGCTAAAGCGAGCGCTACAGCAAAAGCAGCAGGTTTATATTTAGTGGATGTTGATTATCCAGATCATTTTAATATCCCTAGAACGCCGCTAGGACCATTGTTTTTAGCCGACAGTGATATTTGATAAGTAACGAGATGTGTATATTTTGAGGCTAAATTTATACGCTGTTATTCGTATTGCTAACTACTAAGACCAGTTTTTTATACCGTGACAGCGTAATTCATGTTTTAATTGGAAAAATTTGTTTGCATGGTTAACATGTAGACTCGCGACACAGAACAGCATTAAGAGAGTTGCAAATGAGTTGGCTAGAAAAAATCTTACCAAAAACGACTAAATCTTCAGGTCGTAAAGAAATTCCAGAAGGTGTATGGGCTAAATGTACGTCATGTGATTCAATTTTATATAAAGCAGAATTAGAAAAATCACTGAACGTATGCCCTAAATGCGATCATCATATGCGTGTTAGTGGTCGTAAACGTCTTGAACAGTTTTTAGATGAAGGCGATCGTCACGAGTTAGGTGCCCAACATGAACCTAAAGATGTGCTTAAATTTAGAGACTCAAAAAAATACTCAGATCGTATCAATGCAGCTCAAAAGTCAAGCGGTGAAAAAGACGCGCTTGTCGCAATGAAAGGGAACCTAAAAGGCATTCCGGTTGCTGCTGTTGCATTTGAATTCTCATTTATGGGTGGCTCAATGGCGTCGGTAGTGGGTGCTCGTTTTGTTGACGCGGTTGACCAATGTTTAGAGCATAATATGCCGCTGATTTGTTTTTCTGCATCGGGCGGTGCTCGTATGCAAGAAGCCCTTATGTCACTTATGCAAATGGCTAAAACCAGTGCGGCACTGGCTAAAATGACTGAAAAAGGCCTACCGTTTATTTCTGTAATGACAGATCCAACAATGGGTGGTGTATCAGCATCATTGGCAATGCTTGGTGATATTAATGTTGCAGAGCCTAAAGCTTTGATTGGTTTTGCCGGTCCGCGTGTTATTGAACAAACTGTTCGCGAAACGCTACCAGAGGGTTTCCAACGCAGTGAATTCTTGTTAGAACATGGCGCAATCGACATGATTATAGACCGTCGAGAAATGCGCGATACGCTAGCACGTATCTTAGCAAAATTTATGAACTTGCCTTCTACGGAACAAGAGCATAGAGTAGCGTAAATTTCAGCTTTACTGATTACATGCTATGACAAAAACAATTCCTAGCCAATCATCAAGCCTTGATGATTGGCTTTGTTATTTAGAGAGTGTTCATCCTGCTAATATAGAAATGGGTTTAGAACGCGTTGCTCGTGTTGCTAACAACATTGGGCTTTTAACCTCCTCAAGTAAAATCATTCTTATTGCAGGCACCAATGGCAAAGGCACAACAGCACGTTGTTTAGAGTCACTGTTATTAGCCCAAGGTTATCGTGTTGGTACGTATGCTTCTCCGCATTTAATTCGTTACAATGAGCGCGTACGCGTTGATGGCGCAGAGCTTGACGATCAATACCATGTCGATGCGTTTAATTTATTAGAACAAGGTCGTGGTGACACCCCACTGACATATTTTGAATATGGCACCTTAGGCGCGTTAGCAATATTCAAGCGTTTAGAGGTTGATTACGTGCTGTTAGAGGTAGGTTTAGGCGGGCGTTTTGACGCGACCAATATTGTTACCCCCTATGCCAGCATCATCACCACCATCGACTTAGATCATAAAGAATACTTAGGTGACACGCGTGAATTAGTTGCTTATGATAAAGCGGGTATTTTTCGAGAGAGTACTCCTGCAATTATTGGGGACTTAAATATTCCACATACAATGACCGATTATGGTAAAGAAATTAACGCTAATATGGTGTTATCTGGCAGCGACTTTATTTTTAAAGAGCACGCGCAGAGTTTTAGTTGGCAATTTAAAGAGCATAATCTTGAGTTACCTAAACCAGCAATTCCATGCCAAAATGTAGCCACGGCATTAACCGCTCTATCGGTATTAAACTTATTACCGAGCGATGAGGTGATTACTCAGTGTTTAGCGAACTTAGTCGTTGAGGGACGTTTTCAACAACTAAGTGCAGAGCCATTAGTGTATACCGATGTAGCACATAACCCTGAATCAGCTCGCTATTTAGCGACTAAATTAGCAAGCTATAAAGATAAAGGCTTTAAAATTCATGCATTAGCCGCTATGCTTGCTGATAAAGATAAGGTTGGTGTGCTTAAAGAAGTTAGTGATGTAGTAGATGAGTGGTCGTTTGCGAGCTTAGAGGGCCCACGCGGCGATAGCGCTGCTAATTTACATCAGGCACTTTTAAGCATTCCTAATAGTTATTTTAAACAGGGTTATAATAGCGTAGAGGCAGCATTGGATGCTATCTTGCCAAACCAGCCAACTAACACACTATTAATTGTATTTGGTTCATTTTTTACCGTGGCTGGCGCTATTCATTACTTTAAAAAATAGAGAGGATGTCGGTGAACTCAGGTTTTATTAATCGCTTAGTCGGAACAAGTATTGTGGTGATCGCAGCAATTGTGTTTATTCCCAATATACTCGATGGTGAAAAAGTGCACTATAAAGAAGGCTTTAAAGCGATTCCAGAACGCTCTGAGTTCAAGACCATTGATTTGCAAGAATCAATCGATCAAAAAGTGGCAAATGCACAGCCTTTAAAAGAGGATGAAGTTGAAGATATTCAGCCTGATGATGCCGCATTTGAACAGCAAAACAGTGCTGCTCAAACAGACATTACCGACCAGCCTGCAATGGTTGAAGCGGTAATACCTGATACAAACCAAAGCAGTACGGCTGCAATTCAAGAACCTACGCGCCCAGCTAACGAAAACTTAACTAGCATGGCGTATGTTATTCAGTTAGGTAGTTTTTCACATGCAGCCAATGTAAAAGCGCTGCAAGCTAAGCTCAAGGCTAAAGGGTTTAAAACTTTTACTAAACCAGTTAAAACGCCAAATGGGACGTTAACGAAAGTTTTTGTCGGACCATCACTGAATAAACAAGAACTGCAATCTCAACTTCCTGCACTTAAAGAGTTAACCAAACTCAACGGTAAAGTCTCCCAATTTGAAGTGACCAAATAAATTCAATAAAAGGAAGTGTGTTTATCGCGAGATATTACACACTTACCTCGTCTTATTTTATACGTTTAAATAGACCTTTATCGCATTTTTAGCTTCGCTCCTTTACTTATCAATGCCCACACAAAAATAGCAAAATAGATGCGCTATAAACAAAATGTTTGTTGTTTTTATAACGGTGAGACTGCGCTATTTTTAATCTAATAATGGTGTGTGTTTACTCACCTGTAATCTCACGCTTAAACTTGCATCACAAGGAGGTTTAGGTATAGAATGCGCCCAAAATTAGCGACTAATTGGTTCTTATGATCTGGGTTGATTACGCCATTCTTGGCATTATTGCACTCTCTACCATCATCGGTTTAATACGCGGCTTTGTTAAAGAAGCTATGTCATTAGCGGTATGGGCAGGGGCTTTCATCATCTCCAGCTTATTTTATCAATATTTAGCTTCCTTCCTAACATCCATTTCTGAACCCCTTTTAAGAAATGCGGCGGCCATTGCCATATTATTCTTTGCGACGCTATTGTTAGGCGGTTTACTAAACTATATTTTAGGTGAGCTTGTACAGCGAACCGGATTATCCGGCACAGACCGTGTTTTTGGTGTGGTGTTTGGTGCTCTTCGAGGCGTGTTGGTCGTGAGCGCGTTACTCTTCTTTCTTGATGCTTTTACTGGTGCGCCAAGTACGCATTGGTGGGGCAACTCTATTTTGATTCCAGAATTTGGCTTTGTAGTTGAATGGTTCTTTTCGTACCTAGAAAACAACTCGAGCTTTTTAAATTCAGTAAACCGTTAATCGGCGAGGATAAATTACATGTGTGGTATCGTTGGAATAGTCGGAACATCGCCAGTTAATCAGGCGATTTATGATGGCTTAACCGTTTTGCAACACCGTGGCCAAGATGCTGCGGGTATCATAACTATTGAGAACAATACATTTAGCTTGCGCAAAGCAAATGGCCTAGTGAAAGATGTATTTCACACTCGTCATATGAAACGTTTGCAAGGCAATATTGGCATTGGCCATGTGCGTTACCCAACAGCGGGTTCTTCAAGTTCGTCAGAGGCTCAGCCGTTTTATGTAAACTCTCCATTTGGTATAGCGCTTGCGCATAATGGTAACTTAACCAATGCCGAGTCGTTAAAAGAGCAGTTATTTTCAGAGGCACGTCGCCATGTTAATACGACCTCTGATTCTGAAATTTTACTTAACATCATGGCGCATGAGCTAAGTAAATCAGACAAACTAAAATTAGACCCTGAAGATATTTTCACCGCGGTTACTGAAGTTAACAATAAAGTAAGTGGCGGTTATGCCACTATCGCCATGATTATCGGTCATGGTATTGTGGCGTTTCGCGATCCAAACGGTATTCGTCCATTGGTGTTTGGTAAACGTGAATCAGCAAACGGCACTGAATACATGTTTGCCTCAGAAAGCGTAGCATTAAAGCCTGACGGTTTTGAATTTGTTCGTGACGTTGCCCCAGGCGAAGCTATTTATGTCACTGAAAATGGAGAGTTTCACTCTTTAAGCTGTGCAGATAAAGTGTCTTACTCACCGTGTATTTTTGAATTTGTTTATTTTGCGCGACCGGATTCAACCATTGACCGCATGTCAGTGTATGCAGCGCGTGTAAATATGGGGACTAAGTTAGGTGAAAAAGTAGCGCGTGAATGGGCAGACAAAGACATTGATGTGGTTATTCCTATTCCTGAAACCTCGTGTGATATTGCATTAGAAATGGCACGCGTGCTTGACTTACCGTATCGCCAAGGCTTTGTTAAAAATCGTTATATTGGTCGTACGTTTATTATGCCTGGCCAAGAGCTTCGTAAAAAATCAGTTCGCCAAAAACTCAATGCGATTGACCGTGAGTTTAAAGGTAAAAATGTCCTACTTGTTGATGACTCAATTGTACGTGGTACCACCTCAGCACAAATTGTAGAGATGGCACGCGAGTCAGGCGCTAAAAATGTTTACTTTGCATCAGCAGCACCTGAAATACGCTTTCCAAATGTATACGGTATAGATATGCCATCTGCGGCAGAACTTATTGCACACGGCCGTGAAGTAGAAGATATTAACCAAAGCATTAGCTCTGATGGTTTAATCTTTCAATCGTTAAGCGATTTAATTGCTGCCGTTAGCCAAGAAAACCCAGAGATCACTAAGTTTGAAACATCAGTGTTTGACGGACAATACATTACTGGCGACATTGATCAAGATTACTTAAACCGTATAGATAAGCTGCGCAACGATTCAGCTAAAAGCATCCGTGAAAACGCAATGTCATCTGGTTTAGAAATACATAATCAAGATGAAAACGAATCTGATTAATAATGTAATGTTAGCCTGATAGTATTTTAAGGCTAATAAAAAAAGGAGCTTAACAGCTCCTTTTTTGCGTCTATAGAAAAGGAATATTTAAGTAAACATGGGGCTGATAATACCGTTGGTCCATAGCATAGCGGTAAGTGCTAATATAATAACCAGTAAAATTAATCCACAGGTAACAACAGAGCTTGCATAAATAAAGCCGCGCTCTTGCGGAATGTGCATCAAAATTGGCACGCCGGTGTACAGTAAATAAACTGAGTAGGCGAGTGCAACTAATCCAACACACACCACAAACCACAGCTCAGGCCAAAAAGCTGCCAATGCCGACATAAACACCGGTGTAGCGGTATAAGCTGCCAGCTCAATTGTTTGGGTAAAAGTCGGTTTAGCACCAAAAGTAACCGCCATCCAATGGGCTAAATAGGCCAGTGCAAATACACCGCCAATTAAAGCGACATACATGGCTGCGCCAATCATCAGTGCGCTTTCATGGGTCAAAAATACTGGATTACCTGTACCTATACTCCAGCCTAAGTAAACCGATGAGTAGTACCCCATTGCAGAGGGAAATAAAGCGATAAGCAAAATGTGCGATAAGCTATAGGTTAAGCTTTCGTGACGGTTATCAATTGTTTGCCATTCTTCGAGTGGATGGGCGTATAAACCCCATAGGTGATTTAGTATCATTGCGTGCTCTCCATAAAAGGATATATTACTGTTTGGTTATAATTGGTTTGTTTTTATACAGTCCATTTAGTTATGGTTCAGTAAGTATACAAAGTCAAGTTATCCACATGCTTGCAATAAGGGCGAGTGTTTATTTTATTCAGAGTAATATTTCATGTTAAAATGCCATAATCGCAATTTTTAGCAATGAGTAGTCAGCGTGCCACATAGCCAGCTTTTAGAGCCAATTAACAATTTTTTATTATGCAGTACTCCCGATGAGTGGGTTGAACAAGCAATCAAAAAAGAAAACTTACCCATCATATTAATTGATCACTTAATATGTGAATTAAAAGCGGCGCAAAGTGCCATGTTTTTAATTCGTAAGTATGCGGTAGATAAAGACAGCAGTGATGCACTGCTTGAATGGCTTAAACCGTTTGAAACGCTTATTTATAAACGTGAGGGAAATTGGCGTGATTTAGCGGCTAAAAATAAACTCACTAAATCCATTATCCCTAAATCTGACTCGCCTTATGGCCAAGATTTAATTGATAAAATGGTAATGCTGATAAAAGAAGAGCTGCATCATTTCTATCAAGTGCTCGAAATTATGGATGAATACGGTGTTGAATATAAAAGTATAACGCCATGTCGTTATGCCAAAGGCATGCTACGCAATGTTAAAACGTTTGAGCCTGATGCCTTAGTTGATAAGCTTATTGTAGGTGCTTACATAGAAGCTCGCTCGTGTGAACGCTTTGCCAAGCTTGCACCCCATGTAGATAAACGCTTAGGGGATTTTTATATTTCATTGCTGCGCTCTGAGGCACGTCATTACCAAGATTATTTAACCCTTGCTCAAGACATTGCTGATTTTGATATTACCGAGCGGGTAAAAGAATTTGCTGAAATAGAAGCACAGTTAATTTTATCTGATGACGAAGACTTTAAGTTTCACAGTGGAACACCGTTAAGTAAAAGTGCTTAGTATACTTGAGTGCTACAAATGGGTTATGTTGTTGTAGCACATACTTTAGTATCAAAATTATTTTTAAATTAGACACTTCCAAAACTCTCTCCTAATATTTAAGCAAGTCGAATTTTGAGTTATCAACGGTCTATATTGCTTTGTAATTCATTTTAATAAAAGGGCCATACCTTATTTATTATTGGGTGAGAATGTATGCAAGATAAAGAGGGATTATTTGTATTTGCAGCTGAAGAAGAACCAGCAGATACAGATCTGAAAACTTGGAAAATATTAACCGTTGAGGATGATCTTGATTATCAAAACGCGTTAGTTAACAGCTTAAAAGAGCTAAAAGCCAAAGATGGTTATAAATACGAGTTGTTAACAGCAAATTCGGTACCAGAGGCGGCTTTGGCGTTGAGCATGCACCCTGATATTGCACTTATTTTTATAGATGTGGTGATGGAGGAGGATGACTCAGGTCTGCGTTTAGTGAATACTATTCGAGAGGTCATCGGTAACGCAGAAATGCGTATTGTGCTCTTAACAGGGCAACCTGGTTTTGCGCCAGAGAGCGATATCATGAAAATGCTCGATATCGATGAATACTGGAATAAATCAGACCTATCTGCCGAGAAGCTGCAATCAATTGTTAATAGCAACATGCGCACTTGGGAGTATATCTCACAAATTAGGTCAGCCAAGCAAGGTTTACAGTTGGTGCTTGATGCATCTAGAAGTATTAACGGTAAGCACGATATGGCCTCTTTCTCTTATGCTGTGCTTAAAGAAATTAGCAACATTTTAAAAATAACCGAAGGTGGTGGTATTTTTTGTTCGAGTAATTCAGACCCTAGCTCTGAATGTTTAATACTCTCAACCCATGGTTGCTTTAGTGGCATTAAAGGGCAACCTGTGGGACCTAATCTGCCTGCAGAAATGCTGAAAGACTTTAAACAAGCGATTAGAGAGCGTCGTCATATTTTTTCAAAGCACCACAGTGTGTTTTTTTTCGAAACGCCAGATCAGCAGGGCGCTGATTACATAACTATCGTCAAATCAGACAACCCAATTAGTGAGCAAAACGAATATTTACTTAAAGTATTTAGTGAAAATGTGAGCACAGGATTTGCTAATATTTCGTTATTAAATCGCTTAACCGAGCTTGCTTATACCGATGTGTCACTTAACTTGCAAAACCGTAACTGGCTAACCCGTGAAATAAAGAACATGAATGCGCAGGAGCGGCTAAAAACGCGATTGGTCATTTTTGATATTTATCAGTTTGACGAAAAAGCATTCACCTTTGGTCATGAATTTTGTAATAAATTAATGAAGTTAGTTTACCAGAGTATTGTTGATAGCTTTACTAGGTATGACCCCCGCATAGCATTGATTAGTAACAAAGCGTTTGGCATGTTAGTGAGCGTTGACTTTGATATCTCAGATGCAGTTAGTTACTTTCAAAATAAACAAAAATTCGAAATTGAACAAGTTAAGCAATACATTGATGTCCGTATTTTAGAATTAAAATTAAATGTAGCTTTAAACTTAACACCTGAAAAAGTAATCAGCCTTGCAGAGTCGAGCCTGAACTCTTCGCAGCTAAACCAAACTAAGTATATTCAGCATACCGAGGAAAAAACAGATCAAATTACTCGTCGTTATGAGCTGATGGCTGAGCTCAGAACGGCTATAGGTAATAAAAGTTTACAGGTGGCGTTACAACCAAAAATCAGCTTATCAACCTTGAAACCAGCAGGTTTTGAAGCGCTCGCTAGGTGGCAAAGAGCTGATGGCAGCTTTGTACGCCCTGATGAATTTATAGAGTTAGCTGAAACAGCCGGATTAATTAATGAACTAGACCATGTGATTTTCGAAAAAATACTAGAGACTATTAATCAACTTAAAGAGCAAGGCTGCAACTTACCCGTTGCATTTAATGCATCCTCTTATGATTTAGTTGAACCTAGTTACTTTGAGCAAATAAAAACTAAAATTGAAGAGTACAACATTCTGCCTTCCATGCTTGAGCTAGAGGTGACAGAAACGCAAGCCATAAGTAACTATAACTTAATTAAAGAAGCACTTGAACGGTTTATCGCCTTAGGTATGAAAGTCAGCATTGATGACTTTGGCACTGGTTACTCGTCGTTAGCTCACATTAATGAAATACCGTCTACGTCGATAAAAATAGATCGCTACTTTGTTAGTGATCTTGAATTTAATGACAACAATCAGTACATGATTAAGATGATATTATCTTTAGCGAATCAGTTTAACTTCTCGGTAATTGCTGAAGGTGTTGAGAATGAATTTGAGGCTCAGTGGTTACATCAGCAGGGGTGCGAAACTGCTCAAGGATACTACTTTTCTAAACCATTATTTTTAAAAGATTTAATTGTGTGGCTAAAACAGTTTGAAGTGAGTAAGAATGAATAGCCTTAACAGCTTGCCGGTCGGCTCAAAAAAAAGTGTGTTATTAAAGTCTTCGTTCAGTTTATTTATCACTTTATTTATTGGCTGGCTTATATACGAACAAACATATCAAGAAAAAATAAACACCATAAAAGCTAAGCAAGATGAAAAGTTAGTCCTTATCAGTGGAGATTTTTCTAAAGAGCTCAGTAGTATTAAAAAGCTTACGCGTATCCTGGCCCAAGGGCCGATTTTAAAAAGCGACACACCAAACAAGCCTTTACAATCAAAGCAAAGAAGAGATGAAATAAATAACTATTTTTTAAATTTTGCTGCTATCTCTACTAATATCGCGCAAATTCGCTGGCTAGATACACAAGGCCAAGAGCAATACCGCATTAACGCAGCCAATGGTATTGGCGAAATTGTATCGCCTGATGAGTTGCAAAATAAGCAAACTCGTTACTACTTTCAAAAAGGGATGCAGGTCAGTGCGCCTGACATTTTTGCCACAGAAATAGATTTAAATATCGAACGCAACCAAATTGTAATTCCTCATCAACCAACAATCCGTGTAACCTATCGTACGGATAAAGAAAATTACCTATTAGATGGTTTGCTAGTGGTAAACTTTAACTTAGATTATTTGTTTGATCAGATTAAAAGTTACAACCAAGAGAGCACTTTAATTAACATTTTAAACCACGATGGCTTTTGGTTATTAAATACTGATGCTGAATTAGAGTGGGGGTTTATGTATGGTAAAAATGAGCAAACACTCGCTTTAAAAAAACCAGAGCTTTGGCAGCAAATTATTGATGGCAATGTAGAATATGGTTCGCACTTTTTTAACCATAGTCTTTATACCTACCGCCGTTTTTCTATTTTTTCGTTGCGCGAGAACAAAGGTAGAATTAGCAATGCTGACAAAGAATTAATTATTCTTATAAGTAGCCCCAATGAATTGTTAATAACTGTACGAAATGCGGCCTTACGGTTAGCGTTAATTTGCAGTGGATTACTATGTTTAATTAGCTTTGGTTTTATTTATCGTGAGTATAAGTTTCAAAATCAGCTATTAGCCCTGACACATAAATTACATATTGAAAAGATAGAACTAGATATCGTTAACCGTGAGCTTGATGCCACAATTAAGCAGCAGCAGCAACTGCAAGAAGGGTTAATTGAAGCGCAAAAACTATCCTCATTAGGGTTGCTCGTGGCAGGTGTTGCTCATGAAATGAATACGCCTATCGGTGGAGCCGTTATTTCTGTTTCAAATGCAGATATGGCATTGAATAAATTAAATGAAGCGATGAAACAGGGGCTGACTAAATCAACGTTAGAAAGTACTACAACAAGTATTGGAGAGAACCTAGCGCTGGCTAAAATTAATTTAAATAAAACCGCCGTATTAGTAAAAAGTTTTAAAAAAATGGCGATTGATCGCCATAATGATGAATTTATAGCATGTGATATTGAAAAAATTATTGAAGAGCTATTATTGTCATTAAACTCCAGGTTAAAAAACTCGCCAATAAAAGTGAAAACTATTTTTTTACTTAATAAACAGGTAATTAGCTTGCCAGGTATTATTTCTCAGGTGGTCGAAAACTTAGTGGTTAATGCGCTAAACCATGCTTTTGATGAAAAGCAGGAGGGGGTAATAGAAATAAAAGTCGAACAAGCGACTAATAATAGGGTGAGGCTGAGCGTGTCAGATAATGGCAAAGGTGTTGATGGTGAGATAAAGGCAGATATATTTGAACCCTTTTATACTTCAGCTAGAGGTAAAGGTAACACGGGTTTAGGTTTATATATGGTTTATCAATGGGTAACCCAGATTTTAAAAGGGGACATCAAACTTCATTCAGAACCACAAAGCGATACCTATTTTAAAACGCAATTTATTATTACTTTACCTGACTTAAAAGCAAAGTCTCATTACGATTAGTCAATAAAGGCTAAAAACCCTACAAGGGGGTTGAAACTAACTCTTGAGAATCAGGGGTAATCACTAAATACGAACCTTGAGTATACCAATCGCCCAATACTGTGCGAGTAAGCGTTTGGTTATTAACTTCATAGGTATGTACATCAGGGCGGTGAGTATGGCCGTGGATCATATTAGCCACGTTATGTTTGGCGAAGGTTTCGAGTACTGCGCTTTGCACCACATCCAG
The DNA here is from genome assembly GCF_000497975.1 of Pseudoalteromonas sp. TB41. NCBI lineage: Bacteria > Pseudomonadati > Pseudomonadota > Gammaproteobacteria > Alteromonadales > Pseudoalteromonadaceae > Pseudoalteromonas > Pseudoalteromonas sp. TB41. The sequence continues at coordinate 24,944 of NZ_AUTH01000072.1, forward strand.
TATTTCTATAGGTTTGTCTGCTTGGCTAAGTTTACTTTTTTCACGTGCATCACGCGCTATTTTTTTACGATACCACAATGGCATAGCAAGCATAAGTTTAGGCCACCACCAACCACGGCTCTTTCGACGAAACTTTTGGTACTCAACATCCTGGGTACACATTTCATCACCGTGCAAAATGACAGTAGGAGTGCCGTAGAGGTCGATCACTGTTTGCTCATTCAGTAAGGTCATTCCTGCCATATCGGCGTACTGTTCTCGCATGATAAAGTCGCGATTACCGTGTACAAAATAAATAGGAATACCTAAGTTATTAACCGCTTTTAGCTGTTCTGCCACTGCCGCTGAGAGTTCGCTAACATAATCGTCACCAACCCACACTTCAAAAAAATCACCTAAAATATATAGGGCGTCTACTTTTTGAGGAGTAATATGGGCGTGTAAAAATTTAAAAAATGCCGCTGTAATATCAGGGCGATTTTCACTCAAATGTAAATCGGCGATAAAGTAGGTTTGGCGAGTCATGGTGATTCCATTTAGATAAAAGCGGGTGAATACCCGCTTTATGTATTCTTTGAAGAATAATGCGGTCTTAGCTGACAGTTACACTTTCAATTACCACATCTTCAAGTGGTACATCTTGGTGGAAGCCATTGCTACCTGTAGCAACACCTTTGATTTTATTTACTACGTCCATGCCTTCTACTACTTCAGCAAACACACAGTAACCCCAGCCCTGTGATGTTTCACTGCTGTGGTTTAAAAAGTCGTTGTTATTTACGTTAATGAAAAATTGCGCTGTAGCTGAGTGTGGATCAGGCGTGCGTGCCATTGCTAATGTACCTACTTTGTTAGATAGGCCGTTGTTCGCTTCATTTTCAATTGGGTCGTTTACTTCTTTTTGTTCCATACCCGGTGCAAAACCACCGCCTTGAACCATAAAACCATCAATTACACGATGAAAAATAGTGCCGTTATAAAAACCTGAGTTTGCATACTCTAAAAAGTTTTTTACTGTATTTGGAGCTTCGCTTTCGTGCATTTTAATGGTGATATCACCAAAATTTGTGTGTAGAACAACCATGAGATTTCCTATAGCTGGTTTTAATATTGACGCTATTTTATCGTAGTTGACCCAGATTAACAAAGAGCTTTGATAAACCGCTAGAGCCCATGCTTAGCAAGTGGTAACATAGCTTTTCTGTTAATCGTGAAGGAAAGCAACTAAATGGTACAAATATACAACACACTGACACGCCAAAAAGAAGAGTTTAAACCTATGGTCGATGGAAAAATCGACATGTATGTGTGTGGTATCACCATTTATGATTACTGTCACATTGGCCATGCACGCACATTTGTGGGTTTTGATGTAATTGTTCGCTACCTTCGCCACTTAGGTTACGATTTAAAGTATGTACGTAATATTACCGATGTTGATGATAAAATTATCAAGCGCGCAAATGAAAACGGTGAGGCGATTAACGACTTAACCGTGCGTATGACTAAAGCCATGCATGAAGACTTTGACAGTTTAAATATGCTACGTCCTGATATAGAGCCAACCGTAACCGGCCACATGGATGAAATTATTGCTATGGTTGAGCGTTTGATTGCCAAAGGCCACGCTTATGTTGCAGCCGATGGCGACGTTTTATTTGATGTTTCTACCTTTGAGCAATACGGAGCTCTTTCGCAACAAGATTTAACCATGTTGCAATCAGGTTCGCGTGTTGAAGTAGCTCAAGATAAAGACGATCCTCTTGATTTTGTTTTATGGAAAAAAGCCAAAGCAGGGGAGCCGTCGTGGTCATCACCTTGGGGTGAGGGTCGCCCTGGTTGGCACATAGAATGTTCAGCAATGAGCTCTAAGCATTTAGGTGAGCATTTTGATATTCATGGTGGTGGTTCAGACCTACAGTTCCCGCACCACGAAAACGAAATCGCGCAATCATGTTGTGCAAATAATGGCCAGTATGTAAATACTTGGATCCACACCGGTATGGTACAAGTGAACAAAGAGAAGATGTCTAAATCGTTAGATAACTTTTTTACCGTTCGTGAGGTATTAAAGCAATATGACGCAGAGTCGGTTCGTTACTTTTTAATATCAGGTCATTACCGCAGTCAACTCAATTACTCGCAAGAAAACTTAGACCAAGCACGTTCGTCTCTTGAGCGTATTTACACCGCATTACGTGGCGTTGAGCCAGTTGAATGTGAGCTTGAGGGTAATGAGTATGTGGCTAAGTTTAGAAAAGCCATGAATGATGACTTTAATTCGCCAGAAGCATTACCGGTTGTGTTTGAAGTTGCTAAAGAGCTAAATCGTGTAAAAGACAGTGATAGCGAAAAAGCAGGACATTTAGCCTTTATTCTACGTAGCTTAGGTGAAATACTTGGTATTGCTCAACAAGCACCAGAGGCATTTTTACAAGGCGGTCAAAACGACGATGAAGTGGCTGAAATTGAGGCACTGATTGTAAAACGTAATGACGCACGTGCCAGTAAAAATTGGGCTGCAGCAGATGAAGCTCGCGATGCTCTAAATGCGTTAGGTGTAGTACTTGAAGATTCAGCGGGAAAAACAACGTGGCGTAAAGCTTAGGGTTTGTTGAGCTTTGCGGATTTAGCCATAACGCGCTGAACACAAAAAAAGGGTTGCCATAGGGTAACCCTTTTTTGGTTATATCAATTGCATTAGATTGATTATGCTTTTAATAAAATTGATATTGTTGACCTCAATTATAGTTGAGGTTTTAAACTCGCATTCATCAATTTAAAAATGGAAAATTAATGAATATTTTACTTGCCATGATCCCAGCTTTTTTATGGGGAACGACTTATGCGGTAACTAAATACGCAACCCCAGAGTGGCCGCCAATTTTGCTAGGAGCCATACGTGCACTCCCTGCTGGTTTATTATTGTTGTTATTTAAACCTTCTTGGCCAACGGCTAAACAGTGGCCAGGCATTTTTCTAATAGGCGCAATCAATATTGCGTTGTTTTTTAGTTTTATTTTTGTAATGGCGATTAATTTACCTGCTGCGATTGCAGGTGTCGGTATGGTGTCTGTACCGGTAGTGGCATTATTGTATGCCTGGCTTGTTAAACGGCAACAGCCAGCGTTAGTGCAAGGATTTTGTTCCCTTGCTTTAGTGGTTTTAGCATGGCGCTTATTTGACCCACAACATATTGCACTTAATTTATTGGGAGTAGTGGCACTGATAGGGGCGCTATTGACTATTGTTATAGGCAGTACGCTGGTAAAAAAAGTGACCGCTAAAGTACACTGGTGGACAGTATTAACGTGGCAATTAATCATTGGTGGCAGTTTGCTAGCGATTGCTGCTGCAATACAGGCTTTTTATTTTGCTCCCCAGCAGTATCAATTTTTAACTGCATCAATAAATATCACCCAATGGCTGGCGTTATTTTGGCTAGTGGTGCCTAACACTGCTTTAGCCTATATTTTGTATGTTTGGTTATTAGGGCGAATGACAGTAGTTGAATTTACTTTTGGCACTATAGCTAACCCAATTGCCGGCATTTTATGTGCAGGGTTATTGATTAACGAACAATATGAAAGTTGGCAGTACGCGATTATGTTATTAATGATCGTATTTTCGGTATTGCCACAAGGCTTGGCATTAATAAAACGAAGAATGATGATACAAAAAGCCCGCAATTAAGCGGGCTCTTCATTACTTTATTTTTTGTTTATTAGCTGTGATATTTTTCACACGCTTCTAGCGTATTTTCAATTAAGCTGGCAACCGTCATTGGGCCCACACCGCCTGGTACAGGGGTAATAAAGTCAGCTTTTTGCTCTGCAACTGCGTACTCTACATCACCCACTAATTTACCGTTGTCTAAACGGTTAATACCTACATCAATAACAATGGCGCCGTCTTTTATCCAATCACCAGGAATAAATTCAGGTTTACCCACTGCTACAACCAGTAAGTCAGCACGACGTACATGCGTTTCTAAATCTTGGGTAAACTTATGGCAAACAGTGGTGGTACATCCGGCGAGTAACAGCTCAAGTGACATAGGTCGACCCACAATATTAGAGGCACCAACAACCACAGCATGCATGCCTTTGTAACGTACGCCGGTTGAATCTAGTAAAGTAATAATACCCTTAGGTGTACATGGACGAAGAGCAGGCATACGCTGTGCTAATCGGCCAATATTATAAGGGTGAAAACCATCAACGTCTTTGTGTGGAGTAATACGCTCAAGAATTTTTTCTGCATCTAAGCCCTCTGGTAAAGGGAGCTGCACTAAAATACCATCAATTTCACCATCAACATTCAACTCATCAATTAATGCTAATAGCGCTTGCTCTGTGGTGTCTGCTGGTAAGTCGAATGACTTAGAAATAAAACCAACCTCTTCACAGGCTTTACGTTTTGAACCAACGTAAACTTGGCTTGCTGGATCTTGTCCAACAAGTACCACAGCTAATCCTGGGGCTCTAAGGTTTTGTGCAACACGTTCTGAAACTCGTTCAGCCACTGCGCTACGTACTTGTTTTGCTACTGCTTTACCATCAATGATGTTTGCCGTCATGGGTGACCTTTAATTAGGTTAATTAACTTGATACCGATACATTTAAAAAACGAATGCATATATAGGGGTTAAAATGCCGATAAAGAAAACACCTTTATCTTACTCATTTTTTAATATGGCGACTATTTTCGCAGAAAAGCGGTTAAGCGCCAAGTTGCTTTTAAAGTATAAGCGCTCGAATTATAAAAAAGAGTTTAAATTTTATCCCTGTATCGTAATATTTGACCATTATGAACTAAAAATGAGCAATTGATTTGTTTTCTTAAAAAAACGTTTGACCTAACCCAGTCAAATCACTATTATGCACCCCGTTGTCAACGAGGTCACTCGCAGACAATAGTAAGTATCGGCGATTAGCGCAGTTTGGTAGCGCACTTGGTTTGGGTCCAAGGGGTCGCAGGTTCAAATCCTGCATCGCCGACCATTTTTATGTTTACTCATAACAATTTAACTTACTAGTGAACTATGAAGTTTTCGATGCGCCCATAGCTCAGCTGGATAGAGCAACGCCCTTCTAAGGCGTCGGTCGAAGGTTCGAATCCTTCTGGGTGCGCCATTTTGAAAACACTGTAATGCCGTGGTGATTGTAGCTCAGTTGGTAGAGCCCCGGATTGTGATTCCGGTTGTCGTGGGTTCGAGCCCCATCAGTCACCCCAATTTACAAAAAGAATATCGGCGATTAGCGCAGTTTGGTAGCGCACTTGGTTTGGGTCCAAGGGGTCGCAGGTTCAAATCCTGCATCGCCGACCACTTTCTTATAAGTGGTCTTAAATCCAACATTTAAGTATTCAAAAAAAGTTATATCGGCGATTAGCGCAGTTTGGTAGCGCACTTGGTTTGGGTCCAAGGGGTCGCAGGTTCAAATCCTGCATCGCCGACCATTTTCCCCTAAGTAAAACACATCTAAATTCTACTTTTATTACACAACATCCTTAATTTTTTCTTTATTAATCCTATTTTCACTTAATTAGTCTGTTTTTTATTCGCTTAGTCGTTATCTACCCTGATCTACCCCAAATAATTGCCCCCTACACTCGACTATCATAAATATTAGGTTATAATGCCGCGTCTATTTGTTTAATAATATAGTGCCCTAAGGGCAGAGCAGCAATGGTATCTCCTGGTAGCGACGGATTTTTTTAAGCCCCAAAGCTTGAATTTTATCAAGACGCCTATAGATTACTTTGTTTGTAAGGAAGGCGAACAGTCGCCAAAATTGAATATTGAGGTAAATCATGCAAGTTTCTGTTGAGACGACTCAAGGCCTTGAGCGCCGTCTGACCATCACCGTTCCTGCAGAGAACGTTGAGACCGAAGTAAAAAAACGCTTACAACAACTGTCAAAAACGCAGCGTATCGACGGTTTCCGTGCTGGTAAAGTTCCAGTATCAGTAATCAACAAGCGTTTTGGACCAGCTGTTCGTCAAGAAGTAGCTGGCGAAGTAATGCAACGTAATTACATTGAAGCAATTGTTGCTGAAAAAATTAATCCTGCAGGCGCACCTACATTTGCTCCTAAAGCACTTGAAGCAGGTAAAGATTTAGAATTCTCAGCAACATTTGAAGTTTACCCTGAAGTTGAAGTTCAAGGTTTAGAGAAAATTGCTGTTGAAAAACCAGCGGTAGAAGTTACTGACGAAGATTTAGCAAACATGCTAGAAACACTTCGTAAGCAACACGCTTCTTGGGCTGATGTTGATGCAGCGGCTGGCGCAAACGACCGTGTAACGGTTGATTTCGTTGGTACTATCGACGGCGAAGAGTTTGAAGGCGGCAAAGCTGAAGACTTCCCATTAGAACTTGGCCAAGGTCGTATGATCCCAGGTTTTGAAGATAACATCGTTGGTAAAAAAGCAGGCGAAGAAGTGGTTGCTGATGTAAACTTCCCTGAAGACTACCATGCTGAAAACTTAAAAGGTAAAGCGGCTCAATTCACTATCACAGTGAAAAAAGTTGAAGCGCAAGAATTACCTGAATTAAGCGATGAGTTTGCAACTAAATTCGGTGTTACCGAAGGCGGCGTAGACGCGCTTAAAGAAGAAGTTAAAAAGAACATGACGCGTGAGCTAGACCAAGCGGTTAAAGCTAACGTTAAAGACCAAGCAATCAAAGGTCTTTTAGAGCAAAACGAAGTTGAAGTGCCTAAAGCATTAATCGACCAAGAAGTTGACGCACTACGTCAGCAAGCTGCTCAACGTTTTGGTGGCAATGGTCAAAACATGCCAGAGCTTCCAGCTGAATTGTTCCACGAGCAAGCAGTAACACGTGTTAAAACTGGCCTATTATTAGGTGAAGTTATTAAAGCGAATGACATCAAAGTTGATGACGCTAAAGTTGAAGCATTGATTGCTACTGTAGCTTCTGCATACGAAGATCCAACTGAAGTAGTAGAATACTACAAAGCGAATGATCAACTAATGCAGCAAATGCGTAATGTAGCAATGGAAGAGCAAGCTGTTGAAGCTATTTTAGCTAAAGCAACTGTGACTGATGTTGAAAAAGCATTTGATGACATCATGAATCCACAGCAAGGTGCATAATAAGTCATTGACTTAAGCGCTCGCTAACGATTAAATGGCTCGTGTTACTCTGTTTATGCAGTGTGCCCGGGCCATTTTAGTTTGTGGTTCTTAATTAGCTAAAAATGATCATTATGCTTTTCTTAGAATAAGTATAAGCGCATAAGGAATTAAATAAGTATGAACACTGGTATGACAGATCCCCTAAACGCATTAGTCCCTATGGTTGTTGAGCAAACAGCTAAAGGCGAGCGCTCGTTTGATATTTATTCGAGACTATTAAAAGAGCGTATTATCTTTTTAACGGGCCAAGTTGAAGACAACATGGCAAACCTGATCTTAGCGCAAATGCTTTTCTTAGAATCAGAGAACCCAGAGAAAGATATTTTCTTATATATCAATTCACCGGGTGGCTCGGTCACTGCGGGAATGGCTATTTACGATACAATGAACTTCATTAAACCAGACGTAAGCACAATCTGTGTAGGCCAAGCGGCTAGCATGGGCGCATTTTTACTGTCTGGTGGCGCGAAGGGTAAACGTTTTTGTTTACCAAATTCACGCGTGATGATTCACCAACCGTTAGGTGGATTCCAAGGTCAAGCGTCTGACTTTGAAATACACGCAAAAGAAATCCTGTCTATCAAAGACAAGTTAAATCGCTTAATGGCTGAGCATACTGGCCAACCGCTTGACGTTGTTTCACGCGATACAGACCGTGACAATTTTATGAGTGCAAGCCAAGCTGTAGATTACGGTATTGTTGACTCAGTATTTACTAATCGCGGTAGCAAGTAAGTATGCCTGCAAGCAGTGATGCTTGCTAATGAGAGTTACTATGCGAAAAACACTAAATTTTGGTATAGTTAAAGCGTATTAAAATAGCCACCAAGACTTTGGTGGCCAACGTAATAAAATGAGGTAGCTGAATGTCTGACACTCCTACAGACGGCGACAAAAGTAATAAATTGTTATACTGCTCTTTTTGTGGCAAAAGCCAGCATGAAGTTCGAAAATTAATTGCAGGACCTTCAGTATACGTTTGTGATGAATGTGTAGAGCTGTGTAATGATATTATCAGGGAAGAAATTAAAGACATCGCGCCTAAGCATGATGCCGCTGACAAATTACCTGTGCCAAAAGAAATTCGTAACCACTTAGACGACTACGTTATTGGTCAAGACCATGCGAAGAAAGTATTGTCTGTAGCGGTTTACAATCACTACAAGCGTTTACGCAATCAATCAACTAAACAAGACGTTGAACTAGGTAAAAGTAATATTTTATTAATTGGCCCAACCGGGAGTGGTAAAACATTATTAGCTGAAACGTTAGCTCGTTTACTTGATGTGCCGTTTACTATGGCCGATGCCACCACACTAACCGAAGCCGGTTATGTAGGTGAAGATGTTGAAAACATTATTCAAAAGCTTTTACAAAAATGTGACTACGACGTAGAAAAAGCACAACGTGGTATTGTTTACATTGATGAAATTGACAAAATTTCTCGTAAATCAGATAACCCATCAATCACACGTGATGTATCAGGTGAAGGTGTACAACAAGCCTTACTTAAACTGATTGAAGGTACAGTGGCTTCTGTTCCGCCACAAGGTGGACGTAAACATCCACAGCAAGAGTTCCTGCAAGTAGACACCTCTAAAATACTGTTTATTTGTGGTGGTGCATTTGCTGGTCTTGATAAAGTTATTGAGCAGCGTAGCCACAAAAACACCGGTATTGGTTTTGGTGTTGACGTTAAAGAGTCGGCGGCGAGCCGTTCTTTGAGTGAAACATTTAAAGATGTTGAGCCAGAAGATTTAGTAAAATATGGTTTAATTCCAGAGTTTATTGGACGTTTACCTGTGGTTGCAACACTGACAGAACTTGATGAAGCCGCGCTGGTACAAATTCTAAGTGAGCCTAAAAACGCCATTACTAAACAGTTTTCAGTATTGTTTGGTATGGAAGATGTTGAGCTTGAGTTTCGTGATGATGCACTGCGTGCTATTGCTCATAAAGCAATGGAACGTAAAACCGGTGCGCGTGGCTTACGTTCAATCGTAGAAGGTGTATTGCTTGATACTATGTATGAGCTGCCTTCAATTGATAACGTTAGCAAAGTGGTTGTTGATGAAACCGTTATTAAAGGCGAGTCTGATCCTATCTTAATTTATGACAGCAGTAATCAAGAACATGCTGCGGCAGATTAAATTCTGAGCGAATCATAAAAAAAGGGAGCCAATGGCTCCTTTTTTTATAATTAATTTAATCGAGTTAACAAAAATTGTTGAACTTTAATTAGGTTATCCCCATATACTTGAGTAATCTTTAAATAAATGAAGTGCAAAGAGAAAATACAATGACGCTTGAGAGAAACGATCGAGTCGAAATCCCTGTGCTAGCACTGCGCGATGTGGTGGTGTATCCACACATGGTGATCCCGCTTTTTGTAGGCCGTGAAAAATCAATAAAATGCCTTGAAGCGGCAATGGATAAAGACAAACAAATTTTCTTAGTTGCACAAAAAGATGCAACTGTAGATGAGCCTGAGAAAGACGATATTTATCGTGTTGGGACAATTGCGACTGTACTTCAATTATTAAAGCTACCCGATGGTACAGTAAAAGTATTAGTTGAAGGCACACAACGTGCGAATATCGAAGAGTTTGTTGATAACGAAGACTTTTTCGTTGCCAATGCACAGTTTATTGAATCGGATTCAGTGAACGAACAAGAACAAGATATCTTTATTCGCAGTGCATTAAGCCAGTTTGAAGGCTATGTAAAATTAAATAAAAAAATTCCACCTGAAGTGATGACCTCGGTATCCGGTATTGATGAGCCTGCGCGTCTTGCTGACACCATGGCAGCACATATGCCATTGAAAGTGCCTGAAAAACAAAAAGTACTTGAAATATCTAGCGTTACAGAACGTTTAGAGTACTTAATGGCACTGATGGAAGGTGAAATAGACTTATTGCAAGTTGAGAAGAAAATTCGCACCCGCGTTAAAAAGCAAATGGAAAAATCGCAGCGTGAGTATTACCTCAATGAGCAAATGAAAGCGATTCAAAAAGAGTTGGGTGAAATTGATGACGTACCGGATGAATTTGAAGCGTTGAAAAAGCGCATTGAAGAGTCTGGCATGCCATCAGAAGCGAAAGAAAAAGCCACAGCTGAATTAAATAAGCTTAAGATGATGTCGCCAATGTCGGCAGAAGCCAGTGTTGTTCGCTCATACATAGATACGTTAATTAACGTACCGTGGAAAAAACGCTCTAAGGTGAAAAAAGACTTAGCCGGTGCGCAAAAAATATTAGATAGCGATCACCACGGCCTTGATAAAGTCAAAGAGCGCATTATTGAGTACCTCGCAGTACAACAGCGCACAAATAAACTTAAAGGGCCAATCTTATGTTTAGTTGGACCGCCAGGGGTAGGTAAAACATCACTTGGACAGTCTATTGCGCGTTCAACGGGTCGTAAATACGTTCGTATGGCACTGGGTGGCGTACGCGATGAGGCTGAGATTCGTGGGCATCGTCGTACTTACATTGGCTCTATGCCTGGTAAGTTAATTCAAAACATGACTAAAGTGGGCGTTAAAAACCCATTATTCTTGTTAGATGAAATTGACAAAATGTCAGCGGATATGCGCGGTGACCCTGCATCAGCATTATTAGAAGTACTGGATCCTGAACAAAACAGTCACTTTGCGGACCATTACTTAGAAGTTGATTACGACTTATCTGATGTCATGTTTGTGGCAACCTCAAACAGCTTTAATATTCCAGGTCCTTTATTAGACCGCATGGAAGTGATTCGATTATCGGGTTACACCGAGGACGAAAAGCTAAATATTGCTAAAGAGCACTTAATTCCTAAGCAAATTAAGCGTAACGGTTTAAAAGCTAAAGAAGTTGAAATTGCCGACAGTGCCATCATTGGTATTATCCGTTATTACACCCGTGAAGCGGGCGTGCGTAATTTAGAGCGTGAAGTATCTAAGCTATGCCGTAAAGCGGTTAAAAATATCTTAATCGAAAAAGACACCAAAACAGTGACAATTGATGCAGATAACCTTGAAGAGTACTTAGGTGTGCAACGCTTTGATTACGGTAAAGCAGAAGACGGCGACCGTATTGGTCAAGTTACAGGTCTTGCATGGACAGAAGTAGGCGGTGACTTACTCACGATTGAATGTGCTGCAGTACCAGGTAAAGGCAAATTGACTTACACCGGCTCGTTAGGCGATGTAATGCAAGAGTCGATTCAAGCGGCAATGACCGTTGTGCGTAATCGTGCTGATGAGCTGCGTATTAATAGCGACTTTTATGAAAAACGCGATATTCACGTACACGTACCTGAGGGCGCAACACCTAAAGATGGTCCAAGTGCCGGTATTGCAATGGTAACGTGTTTGGTTTCAAGCTTAACCGGTAATGCGGTGCGCTCTGATGTAGCTATGACAGGTGAAATTACCTTACGTGGTGAAGTATTGCCTATTGGTGGTTTAAAAGAGAAATTATTAGCGGCTCACCGTGGTGGGATTAAAACGGTCATCATTCCAAAAATTAACGAACGTGACTTAAAAGAGATACCTGACAATGTATTGGCGGGTCTTGATATTCACCCAGTTACATGGATTGATGAGGTATTAAAGCTTGCTTTAGTGCATCCAGTTGATAGTTTTTCAGTCGAAACACCGAAAAAGCAGTAAAAAAGCCAAAAAAAGTGCTTTTAGGGGCTTTTCAAATCTAAACGGTATGATAAGTTAAGCACTGGTTTTCAAGCCTAGCCCTTGCAGGGCCTAGGCTTAAGAAAAATATAATCATATGAGCTTTAAATAAATGCTCAAAAATTTCAAAACAGTGATGTTAGTTTAAAAAAACAATCGCTCTTGATAACAACAATGAAAGAGGATGATATTGTGAATAAATCTCAATTAATCGATCAAATCGCAGCTGATGCTGACATTTCTAAAGCGGCTGCAGGTCGTGCACTAGATTCATTCATCGAATCTGTATCTGGCGCGCTAAAAGATGGCGACTCAGTTGCACTTGTTGGTTTTGGTACTTTCTCTGTACGTGAGCGTGCTGCTCGTGCAGGTCGTAACCCACAAACTGGTGAAACGATTCAAATTGCTGCTGCTAACATCCCAGCTTTTAAAGCCGGTAAAGCGCTTAAAGACGCAGTAAACTAATCATTGTGTAAACAATTTAGTTATGGCGAGTAAAGATACGCTTAATTATTGCAATCGATAAATTAAGTTACTTCACCGTCAGTTACTTCAAGTGAAAAAGCGTATCTGGTAAGATACGCTTTTTTTACATATGACAAGGTAGAAAATACCTTGCTCAGAAAAGAGATAAACAAATGCTTGAGAAAATCAGAGAAGGTTCGCAAGGGCCGGTAGCCAAAGTCATTTTAGGCGCGGTGATTTTATCTTTTGCCTTAGCTGGGATCGGTAGTTACTTAGGTCAAACCACAGAACAACCCGTTGCTGAAGTAAATGGAATTAAAATTAGCCAAACAGAATTTAGCCGTGCGTTTCAAAATGAACGTAGCCGCTTAGAACAACAATTTGGTGAATATTTTACCCAAATAGCAGCCGATCCAACTTATATGGCTCAAATACGTCAAGGCGTGATTGACCGTTTAGTACAACAAGAATTACAAAGCCAGTTAGCGACTGAGCTGGGTTTGCGCGTAAGTGATGAAAGCGTTCGTAAAACAATTTTAGAGCTACCTTATTTTAAAATTGGCGACAAGTTTAATAACGACCGTTATTTACAAGTTATTCGTCAAATGAATTTTCAACCTGATTCATTTCGAGAGTACCTTCGTGATGATATGACGCGCAGCCAATTAGTATCTGCCGTTGCGGGTACTGATTTTGCGCTGCCAAATGAGCTTAAATCAGCCATTGCGTTGCAACAGCAAACACGAAGCATTGATTATTTAGTCATTGATAAACAAGCAATGCAAGCTGATGTTGAAGTTACAGAGCAAGAAGTTGCGGATTACTATGAATTAAATGCAGGGCAATTTTTATCGCCAGAGCTTATTTCAGTTAATTACATTGAGTTAGATGCAGATGATATCGATGTTGCATCGGTAAGCGAAGACGACGTAAAAACATATTATGAGCAGAGTAAAGCGCAATATGTTGAGCCTGAAAAACGTCGTGTATCACATATCTTAATTGATAACAGTGAAGATGACGATGCGGCAAAAGCGAAAGCTGAGTCGTTACTTGCCCAGCTTAACGCTGGTGCTGATTTTGCTGAGCTAGCAGAGACATCGTCAGATGACATTGTTAGTGCAGAAATGGGTGGTGACCTAGAATGGATTGAACGTGATGTCATGGAGCCTGCATTTGAAGATGCTGCTTTTGCACTGCAAAACAAAGGTGATTACTCTGATGTAGTAGCCTCTGAATTTGGTTATCACATCATTAAACTTACAGACATTCAATCGCAGCAAGTTAAACCTTACGATGCCGTGAAAGCCGATTTACGTGCTGAACTTGAACAAGCTGAAAAAGTGGATGCGTTTTACGAGAAGCAAACAGAAATGGGTGCGTTAGCATTTGAGATTTCTGACCGCTTAGACGATGCTGCTGAAGTGGCGGGTGTTGAAGTACAATCTACACCGCTATTAGCACTGAGTGCGCTTCCTGAGCCGCTTAATAATCCTGCGGTTGTGACTGCCTTATCATCAGTTGAATTACTAGAAGATAAAGTAAACTCAGAAGTAATCGAACTAGGTAATGAGCACGTGATTGTGGTGCGTGTAAATGAGCACCAACCTGCGGCAACGAAAGCATTAAGCGAAGTAAGCGAGCAAATTAAAACACGCTTAGTAAACGAAAAAGCGTCGGATCTTGCTAAAGAAAAAGCACGTACCTTATTTGCACAAATCAAAGACGGTAAGAGCTTAAACGATGTTGCTGCTGAGCAGTCACTAAGCGTTCGTCAAGAGTCGCAACTTACTCGTGAAAGCTTTGCTGTTTCGCCTGCTATTGTTACCCAAGTATTTAAAATGGCGCACCCACGAGATGGCGCAGTTTATGATGTAGTTAACTTAAACAATGGTGATGCAGCGATTGTTGCGCTTAAAGCGGTAAATGATGCACCAGTGAGTGACAACATTGAGCCACAAATGAAGCAAAACATTACTATGGCGCAAGCGCAGAAAAACTATACGGTATTCATTGAATCGCTTAAGCAACAAGCAGAGCTTAATGTACCAAAAGCAGCGCAACCTGCGGAATAAATAATAGCTAAACTATAAAAGGCGCCAATTGGCGCCTTTTTTGTTTTTGTATTAACAGCTTAATAAGCGTTGAGTAACCTTTGACTGTGGGCTTTGAAAAATAGCTTCAGTGGGACCGTATTCAACAATTTCACCTTTATTGAGAACGACTAATTGGTCGCTAATATGGCGCACTAAACTTAAGTGATGGGTGATCAAAATATAGGTTAAACCGGTTTCGAGCTGTAATTTAAGTAATAAGTTAACTATTTGCGCTCTTACAGAAGGGTCAAGCGACGAAAGTGCCTCATCGAGTACAACGACCTTAGGATCTAATATAAGCGCGCGAGCGAGCGCTACACGCTGTAATTGCCCCACACTAAACATATGCGGATAGTATTGCTGATGATCGACCAGTAGACCCACTTTAAGCAGCGTACTGCCAATTTTTTCACTACGTTGAGTTTTATCAAAATCAGTATTGAATTTTAGGCAATCATCGAGCATTTCAGCAATGGTCACTGCTGGGTTCAATGAGGTGGCGGAGTCTTGAAAAATCATTCGGATATAACGACACTGCGCATCACGATTACCATTGTTTTCTATGGTGTTATTCTCTAATAATATCTGCCCGCTATCGGCACTGTATGCACCCACTAATAATTTAGCCAGGGTACTTTTTCCTGAGCCTGTTTCACCAATAATGGCAATTGTTTCACCTTTACCAATGCAAAATGAGATGTTTTTTAAAACATCAAACTTTTTACGGCTAAATAGACCCGCTCGCATGTTAAAGGTTTTTGATAAGGCTTGAACTTTTAACAGTGGCTGCATTATTTTATTTCCTTGATCAGCGGGAAGTGACAGGCGTAGCTATGACCATGATGCTTTGAAAGTTTAGGGGCAACCACACATTCTTTTTGTGCTTGTGGGCAACGTGGACCGAGTCGACAACCAATCGGTAAATGTTGTAATGTTGGAATAGTGCCTTTAAGCGCATAAAAGGGTTCTTTATGGGCTAAACCATGCTCATAATCGGGCAGGCTTTTTAGTAAAGCTTGCGTATACGGATGACGAGGTTGGCTAAAAATCCGGTGTGTTGGGCCTGCTTCAACCATTTGTCCGCAATACAAAACATGAATACCATGTGACCAATTTACTATTTCTTCTAGCTCATGGGAAATCATCAAAATAGACATGTTCTTTAGCTGATTTAAACTTTTTAATAACCTAAACACCTGTGCACGGGTGGTGCTTTCTAGTGCGGTTGTAGGCTCATCAGCAATGAGCAATTTAGGTGTACGCGCAATGGCCATGGCTATCATGACTTTTTGACAAACGCCTTCAGAGAGTTCATGAGGGTAGCTATCAAGCACGGCTTCATGATTTTTAATGCCCACTTTGTGTATCAGTGCTTTTACACGATCTTTACGCTCTCGGTTGCGTTTTAAGAAAAACCCTTTGGCGGCCACTTCAGGCAGTGTTTCAGCGATTTGGTTAAATATTTTTGCAGTAGGGTCAAGGCAGCGACTTGGATCTTGGTAAATCATTGCAATGTCTTGGCTGACGGTTTTACGGCGCTGCTCTGGTGTGAGGCGCATTAAATCGACACCGCGCCAATGCATTCTATCGGCGGTTATAACCCAGCGTTCGTTAAGTACGCCTACAATGGCTTTTGCAATTAAGCTTTTTCCTGAGCCGGATTCTCCCACTAAGGCGTGTACTTCACCTTCTTTTAAACTAAAACTTACTCGGTCAACAGCGCGAATAGCAGTTTCAGACGTTTGCAGCTCTATGGTTAAATTTCGAATATCTAGTAAATGCATTTAATCTGCCTTACGCGCTTGTAAAACTTTGCGAAGTCCATCGCCCACCAAGTTTGTTGAAAGAACGGCTAAAAATAGCAGTACACCCGGAAGAGCCACCGTCCATGGCGCTAAATAAATAAGCCCTAAGTTTTCGGCCAAAATAGCACCCCATTCAGTGGTCGGCGGCTGTGCACCCAGTTTTAAAAACCCTAGCGCAGCAATGTCTAAAATAGCAGTAGAAAGTGCCATAGTAAAAATAACCACAATATATTCATACACATTAGGAAAAATACCACGCGATAAAATATGCCACTTAGAGGCGCCATCTAAGCGGTAGGCTGTGACATAATCTTTACCCAGCTCATCAACGATTAGGTTTCTAATTGAATGAATAAACTGTGGTAACAGCGCTAAAATAATTGCCCATACGGTATTCATTAATCCAGGACCGAGTATGG
This sequence comes from Pseudoalteromonas sp. TB41, assembly GCF_000497975.1. NCBI lineage: Bacteria > Pseudomonadati > Pseudomonadota > Gammaproteobacteria > Alteromonadales > Pseudoalteromonadaceae > Pseudoalteromonas > Pseudoalteromonas sp. TB41. The sequence continues at coordinate 41,568 of NZ_AUTH01000072.1, forward strand.
CAATAATAATAATGGCCAATAATAATGAGGGGATAGACAAGGTTACATCAAGTAAATGGTTCAAAAAGCTAGAGCGTATGCCTTTGCTAATACCAGCAAATGTCCCGACTAACACGCCAATTATGGTGGTAATTAGTGCAGCCACGACCGACAAACCAAAAGTATAAGTCGCACCATTCATTAAGCGTGAAAGCACATCTCGGCCTAAGTCATCGGTGCCTAAAATAAACCGCACATCGCCCATTTCATTCCATGAAGGTGGTAGCAGTAGTGCATTACTGTGCTGTTGGTTTACTCCATAGGGCGCAAGAAACGGCGCTGTTGCAGCTAATATACTAAAGGCAATAAACACCCATAAACCCACCAAAGCAGGATGGTTATTTTTAAATTTTCTCCATAGTCTCGCTAATGGCGATTTATTTGAATCTTCTGAAAATAAATTAAACTTTGCCATGCGCTTGGTTCCGAGACAGGGGATCGAGTAGGGTGTATGTTAGTTCGGCTATAATTGTCGCAATAATAATGAAAAAAGAAACGGCCATTAACCCCCCTTGTATGGCAGGGTAGTCACGTTGATAAATACTGTCTATTAACCAACGGCCAATCCCCGGCCATGAAAAAATAACCTCGGTGATCATAGCAAGGGTGATCAAGGTGCTAAATTGCAAACCAATTTGCTTTATGACTGGCAGTAATGCATTTCTTAGAGCGTGATGAATAATAAGCTGCCCACGGTTAAGGCCTTTAGCGCGAGCTGTTTTGATAAAGTTTTGATCCATTACTTTTAACATTGACTCGCGAGTAAAGCGTACCAATACAGTGGTCGGATACATAGCCAGTACAATGGTAGGTAACGTTAGGTGATGCAGTGCATCAAGCATTGCCATGCCATTGTAGGGAAAATCAGCAAGTAAAATATCCAGTAAGATAAACCCCGTACTGGCAGGTATTTCATACAATAAGCTCACTCGCCCCGACATAGGAAACCAACCAAGTTTGAGCGAAAAAACCATAATTAGTAATAACGCGAGCCAAAAAATAGGCATAGAATAGCCAACCATAGCTGTTGAGCTAATTAATTTATCAGGCCATTGTTTATGATAAGCCGATGCTAAAATCCCGACAGGCACGCCAACTACAACCGAGATGACTAACGCATAAATACTCAGCTCTAAGGTCGCTGGAATTAAATCAACCACGTGAGCAAAAACACTATCTCCTGAGGCAAACGACACGCCCCAATCACCTTGTACTATTCGCCCTACAAAGGCAATGTACTGCATAAAGTAGTTACTGTTAAACAGGTACTTTTCTTCTAGCTGTGCATTTTGAGTAAAGTTAGTGTCTGGTATGCCGCTTAAGTTACTCAGTGGATCGCCAGGGAATAAGTAGCTCAGCGAAAAAGTAAAAATACTCAGTAATAACACCATGAAAAATAACAATCCGAGGCGGCGTAAAATATAATCGAATAACATTACTTCTTCCTCGCGTTAGCCAATGAAATAGCGCCAAATGGCCCGAGTGTGATCCCCTCAACATCAGCACTACTTGCCTGAAAACGCATGCCGTGGGCTATTGGGTATAAGGGTAATTGTTCGATGATCATACTTTGTGCAGCGTCGTAATATTGTTTACGTAAATTTAAATCGGTCGTATCGAGAGCTTTAGTTAATAGTAAATCAAATTCAGGATTACACCAGTTCGCTGGGTTTTTGCCACTGAAGGTCGCGGTGCAGCTAAGTAACGGGCTAAAAAAGTTATCAGGATCAGGCGTATCTGCTGCCCAACCTAATAATACACTGTCGTGACGGTGCTCGCCTATGCGTTGAATAAAGGTGTTCCACTCATACTCGACAATATTAACGTTAACGCCAATTTTGCGTAAATCACTTTGCATCAGCTCTGCCATTTTTCGTGCATTGGGGTTATAAATACGGCTGACAGGCATAGCCCAAATGCTCATATCAAACCCTTTTTCATAACCGGCTTCAGTTAATAGTTTTTTTGCCAGTTGTGGGTCGAAAATTGGCATGTTCTTTTGTGGTTCAAACGCCCACGACGTGGGTGGTAATATTGACCGCGCACGAAGTCCATTACCGTAGTAAACTGCCTGCATTATTTTTTCTATATCAATGGCATGCACTAAGGCTTGGCGTACTTTTAAGTTATCAAACGGAGGGCGTTCGGTATTAAATGCCCAATAACCTATGTTTAAGTTGGTTTCCCTTTCAACGTTAATATCATCTCGCTGAGCTAAAATACTTAACTGTGCACTGCTAGGATGCGCAGTTACGTCACACTCTTTGGTAAGAATTTTAGCGATACGGGTGGTGCCATTAGGGGTAATGTCGTACACCAACTGCTCAAGTGCCACCTCGTGATTCCAATAGTCAGCGTTTTTATAAAAGCGTACTAAATGGTCTCGTCGGTATTCTTTGTAAATATAAGGACCGGTGCCGACTGGATATTGATCAAATAGGTTTTCTTGGTTGTTGGCTTTGAGCGCCATGGCATATTCTTTAGAGAGCACCACGGCGAAATCGGTCGCCATATTCGCTAAAAAACTGCTTTCTGCGTTAAATAATTCAAACCGAACTTGGTGATCAGACACCCTGACAATTTTACGAATAAGTTGGTCAATACCCACACTTTGAAAGTAGGGGTAATTCGCATCACCGACAAAGTGATAGGGGTTGTATACATCAAATAAACGACTGAAAGTGAAAATGACATCATCAGCGTTAAATTCGCGTGTTGGAGTAAAATACGCGGTGGTATGAAATTTAACCCCTTTGCGCAGAGTAAAAGTGACAGACTTACCGTCTTTGCTAATTTTCCAGTCGGTGGCTAGTTCGCTTTTAAATTCAGCAGTCTCAGGGTCAATACTAATTAACCGGTCGTACAACTGGTTAGCAATAATATCGATGGTTGATCCTGTGGTTGTGACTTGTGGATTGAACGACACAGGATTTGCCTCAGCGCAATAAACGAGGCCTTGGTTTTTTTCTTCTAAGATTTCTTCTTTACTATCAATGCAACCTACTAAACTCAATGATAATAAAGCAAGTAATAATTTATGCACCCGCACAACCTCTACTATTCCAGCAAATTGTATTTTTTCAAATAACCACGTAATTGATGATACGTTAAACCAAGTACTTCTGCAGTCTTCTTTTGATTAAATTGGCTATGTTCTAATGCTTTTTTTATTAATGTGATCTCAAATTCATTAGAGAGTGTTTTTAAGTCACAAGGAAACTCAGGTTCTGCGTTACTCAAACTCGGTGTTACAGGCGCTTCTATGGGCTTGGTGTTAACAACTTCATTTTGCACAGCAACAGGGGCTTGTGTATGTTTAATACGTGCTTTAGGTCTAAAGCGGCTTTCGAATGGGTCTAGAATAATTTTATGCACAGGGATGTGTTCATTACCGTGGCGATACAGACTTCGCTCCACCACATTTTTAAGCTCACGCACATTACCCGGCCACTCATAACTAAGTAAACTTTCTTGTGCATTGCGAGTAAAGCCACTAAATAACTCCCACTCTAAGTCGCGTGCCATATTCATTGCAAATTGCTCAGCCAGTAACATAATATCGTCTTGGCGTTCGCGCAGTGGCGGTAGAGTGATCACATCAAATGCGAGCCTATCGAGTAAATCGCTTCTAAATTCACCTTGCTGCGCTAAATGCGGTAAGTCTTCATTGGTCGCACAGACTAAGCGCGTATCTACTTTAACCGTTTGTTTGCCGCCAACACGCTCAAACTCACCATACTCTATTACCCTTAATAGCTTTTCTTGCACTAGGGCAGAAGTATTTGCCAACTCATCTAAAAATAAGGTGCCGCTATTAGCCCGCTCAAATCGGCCTTCATGGCGTTTACTTGCGCCGGTAAATGCACCACTTTCATGGCCAAATAATTCACTTTCGAGTAGGTTTTCGTTTAATGCCGCACAGTTGAGTTTGACGTAACTTTGATCCCAGCGCTTGGATAAAAAGTGTAAACGTGCTGCAATAAGCTCTTTACCGGTACCGCGTTCACCAATAATAAGTACGGGTTTATCTAGGTTTGCTAGCTGTGATACCTGATCAAGAACCGATAAAAAGCTGTCTGATTGGCCGAGCAAATTATCCTGTTGGCGATATTGACTCATATTTCCTAACTCTTAGTCATTTTTACTAACAGTTAGTGTATTTCATTATGATTGATAACAAAAGCAATTTGTAATTTACATTTAACTATTTGAAATTTATTGCTATTTTAAAATTAAAAAAGTTGGCAAGCATATTGATACTAATAAAAGCAGACACATTTAGATTAAATAATAGAGGTATATGTTATGGGAATTTTTTCACGTTTTGCAGACATTGTTAATTCTAATATCAATGCCATTTTAGATAAAGCAGAAGACCCTGAAAAAATGGTTCGTCTTATTATCCAAGAGATGGAAGATACACTGGTAGAGGTACGCTCTACATCAGCAAAAACACTCGCTGAGAAAAAAGAATTAGTACGTCGCGTAGACACACTAAAAGCCCAAGTAAACGATTGGCAAGATAAAGCCGAATTGGCACTGAGCAAAGATCGTGACGATTTAGCACGCTCAGCATTACTTGAAAAGCAAAAATCAGCCGACGCAGTTGCTGCGGTAGAAAGTGAACTTGACCATGTAGAGTCTCATATTGAGAAGCTACAACAAGAGGTAACTACGCTACAAGAAAAGCTAGCAGATGCTAAGGCACGTCAAAAAGCGATTATTTTACGTCAACGCTCGGCTGAGTCGCGCCTTGAAGTTAAAAAAGCGCTTGATAGTTCTAAAGTAGAGGATGCACTTAATCGCTTTGAACGTTACGAAACCAAAATTGATGGGCTAGAATCTCAAATAGAGTCTTATGATTTAGGTAAACAAACGTTAGCTGATGAAATTGCAGACTTACAAAAGAATGAAAAGATTGATGACGAGTTAGCTGAACTTAAAAAGAAACTCGCAAATAAATAAAACGATAATATCAGGGGCCACGTGCCCCTGACATCAACATAGAATACGGATTATCAGGAGAGGATTATGTTTGATCCAGAGATACTAGTTGCCCCCTTTATCTTATTTATGATTTTTGTTGCGCCACTGTGGTTAATTTTACACTACCGTAGCAAAAAGCAAGTAAGCCAAGGGTTGAGTGAGCATGAGCATCGCCAATTATTGGAGCTTGCACAAAAAGCTGAAAAAATGGCTGATAGAGTAGAAACATTAGAAGCGTTGCTTGATCAAGAGTCACCTCAGTGGAGACAAAAAGTATGAACACTAAACGCGAATTATTCAGAGACCCACAACGCGGCAAAATAGCTGGCGTATGTGCCGGTTTAAGTGACTACTTTAATATGGAGTTATGGTTAGTTCGCATTATATTTGTTAGTGCGGTACTACTAACCGGTGGCCCATTATTTGTGGTAGCGTACATTGCAGCATGGTTTATTTTAGATAAAAAACCTGCTGCAACACATAAAACGCATTCAACTTACAGTGATGACCCACTAGAAGTTAAGTTTAAAGTATGGCAAAAGGGCGAGCCACCTCGTCGTGCATTACAAGACTTAAAAGAGCGTTTAACACGTGTTGATGTTCGCTTACAAGAGATGGAACGTTACGTTACCTCAAGCGAATTTACAGTCAGTCGTGAAATTAATAAACTTTAAAGGATTGATAAGCACCTTGTTTGTAACGTGAACAATTACGGCAGATAGGGTGCAAAACACTTTATGAGCCAATCATTTGCAAAAAAGACCTTTAAAACTTTTAAAGGCAAAGCACAAAAAGCCCTGCACCGTAGTTTAGACCAACATGTTAAGCTTGCTGTAACTGGGTTGAGCGGCAGTGGTAAAACCGCGTTTATAAGTGCGTTAGTTAAGCACTTAACCTCTCAGGCGAATGACAACAACTTACCTTTTTTTGATGTGATGCGCGAGCATCGTCATATTGCCACTAAAATTGTGCCGCAAGAGGCATTAAACGTGCCCACCTTTGATTATAACCGTGCAATGAGTGCCTTACTGCCAATGGAAGGTAACCCTGCCTGGCCGGCGTCTACAGAGCGAATAAATACTCTGCGCTTGGCGATTAAATACCAAAGTAATGCGGGTCTGCGAGGTCATTTTTCACCGCAATCAACGTTATACCTTGATATTATTGACTATCCAGGCGAATGGCTGCTCGATTTACCTATGCTTGAACAAAGCTATACTGCGTGGTGTGAACAGCAATACCCATTATTAAATCAGTCTCCTCGCAGCGCTACCTCAGGCGATTTTTTACACGCCGTAGAGCAACTTGATTTACATGCCCCTGTGGATGAAAGTGAGCTTGCTAACATTGCACAACGTTATCAACGCATGCTGGTAGGGCTAAAAAAAGACACCAAACTTGCGATGCTACAACCCGGGCGAATGTTAATGCCGGGCGACTTGCAAGGTGCGCCGTTATTGTTATTTTTTCCAATAAACCCTGAAATGATGAAAGACGATGTGGTGGCGGGTTCTAATTTAGCGCATTTAATTAAACGTTTTAATGCTTACGTGAAAGAAGTCGTTAAGCCATTTTATAATGAGCATTTTCGTCACTTTGACCGCCAAATTGTGTTGGTTGATGTACTCAGTGCATTAAATGAAGGCCATGAAACTTTGCATGAGCAAAGCCGTGTTATTAATCAATTGTTGGCACATTTTAGTTATGGGGAGTCTGGCTTTTTTAAACGTTTATTCAAACCGAATATTGATAAAATATTGTTTGCTGCTAATAAGTCAGATCACATCAGTGCTAAGCATCATAAAGCGTTAGCCTTGTTACTAGACTCGCTGGTCAAAGAGCAAAGTAATCATTTAAAGTTTGACGGTGTACAAATTGAAACTATGGCTATGTCATCAATTACCGCAACCCAACCTCGCCAAGTGGTTGATAAAGGTCAAACTCTTGATTGCGTTTACGGTAAACCTTTAAATGAGCATGAGTGGCTGACTTATTTACCACCAGAGCCGCCAAGTCGAATGCTTAATAAAAGTGAGTGGCCAGCGCAAGGGTTTGAATTTTTGTCATTTTCGCCGATGCCAAGCCCCGACAAACAACTTAAACATATTCGATTAGATCATGTGATGCAGTACCTGCTAGGAGACAAATTAACATGAGTGAGTCAACGCAACAGTTTCAAGCAGGGCGTCGTATTAATGCACAAAATATTGAGCAAAACGAGCCTGCGTTAACACCCGCTAAAATTATTGAACACGGACAAAGTGATTACACCTCTGAGCTTGAGGATGATGCGCTTGAGCCTGAAGTTGATTTAGAGCCGGTGTATAAAAAGTCAAAATGGCAAACGCTCAAAGGCTTGTTTGCGCTCAGCTTTATTATTTTAGTACTGCTAGAGTTTGGGTTTTCTATTGTGCTTGCTTATCAGCAATCGCTTATTTTGGGCAGTGTTTATTTAACCGCTGTGGTAAGCGGTGTGTTATTAATAACAAGATTGTTATGGCGAGAGTATCGGATGTTGCGCAGTTTAAAGCGTAATCAGCTGCATCGCCATGAAGCCGATAGGTTATTAAACAGTGAGCAAGTGGGTGGTGCACTCCCTTGGCTTGAAAAATTGAACAAGCACCAGCAGTTAGACAATTTTGAAAACTTTAAAAACCAAGTTGCTACGCACCATAGTGATAAAGAAATAATGACACTTTACGCTAATAGCCTACTGGTAACGCAAGACACCCAAGCTAAAAAGCTTATAAACCGCTTTGCAACAGAGTCAGCCTTATTAGTCGCATTAAGCCCTCTTGCGCTGGTGGATATGATGGCGGTGTTATGGCGCGGTACAAAATTAATTGAACAAATAGGTAAAATTTATGGCATTGGTTTTGGTTACGCCAGTCGCATTAAACTCTATCGAATGCTGTTAAAACAAGTCATGTTTGTAGGCAGTGCAGAGCTTGTATCTGATTTAGCGGCCACGGCACTTAGTGCTGAGCTATTAGGCAAACTTTCAGGGCGAGCCGCGCAAGGCGTCAGTGCGGGTATATTTACAGCACGTATAGGCTATAAAGCCATGGAATTAAGCCGACCCTTACCGCGTCTTGAAAATAAACGCAGCTTGTTAAAAGGCACTGTTCAAGGGGTTGCGAGTAAAATTATGAGTCGCACTAAGAGAGCCGAGAGTAAATAGTTGGCAATATTTGTGTACAGCTTTTTGAGTAAAGTTTGCACAAATAGCCATCTGAGCATCCGGCATGCTTGTGATTTAAAGTGCGGTGCGTTTTATTTATGTAATTGACACACATAATAAAAACGAGAGCACATAATGAGCAAGCATCATCCACACACCCAATGTATCCATGGTCCACAAAAAGCCAATGATCCCCATGGCGCATTAACCTCGCCATTATACCAAACATCGACATTTCATTTTGAAAATGCCGCCCAAGGTGCTGCACGGTTTGCTGGCGATGAGCCCGGTTATATTTATACGCGTTTGGGTAACCCTACCACCACTGAACTTGAACAAAAAGTGGCGCAATTAGAGGGCTGTGAGGCTGCAGCGGCAACGGCTACAGGTATGGGAGCGGTATCGGCTTCAGTACTGAGCTTTTTATCACAAGGCGATCACTTAGTTGCATCAAGTGCGCTTTATGGTTGCACCTTTGCTTTTTTTGCGCATATGTTGCCGCGTTGGGGCATTGAAGTCACCTTTGTGGATATGACCAATGAAGATGAGTTACGTGCTGCAATAAAGCCAAACTCAAAAATGATATTTGCAGAAACCCCGATAAACCCAACGATGGCCGTTATTGATTTAGCACTTATTGGTGATGTAGCAAAACGGCATAATTTAATAAGTGTGGTCGACAATACCTTTTTAACGCCGCTGCTACAGTCACCTAAACAATACGGCATCGATATTATTATGCACAGTGCTACCAAGTATTTAAATGGTCACGGCGATGTAGTCGCAGGTATTGTGTGTGGATCCCTTGAGCACATTACACATATTAAAATGACGGTGTTAAAAGATATAGGCGCGACGATTAGCCCACACGATGCATGGTTAATTAACCGAGGTTTAAAAACATTAGCTATACGGGTAGAGCGTCATTGCCAGAGTGCGCAAACGATTGCTGAATATTTAGAGGCTCACCCTCAAGTGAGTAAAGTGTACTATCCTGGACTGAAGTCGCACCCAGGTCATCGGTTTATTGGTAAGCAAATGAAAGCTGCTGGCGGTGTTATTGCTTTTGAAATTAAAGGGAGTTTAACCGACGGTGAGCAGTTTATTGATAGCATGAAGCTATGTACTTTAGCGGTTAGCTTAGGCGATGCCGAAACACTTATTCAACACCCTGCATCGATGACCCATTCGCCTTACACACCCGAAGAAAGATTAGCAGCCGGAATTAGTGATGGTTTAATTCGCTTATCTGTTGGGCTTGAAGATGTTAATGATATTATTAACGATCTCAACCAAGCATTTACTAAAATATCGTAACGTGTAATTTATTGTTTACAGTGATTTCGATCTGTAAGTGCTGTTAAATGTGGGGTGTGTTTTTATCTTTGCTCTGGTGTAATTATAATTTTACGATCTGTGCAATATGCGAAAGTATTGATCTGAGTCAAGCTATTAAACTTTTGTTCACTTTTGCATAGTATGTCTACATCGAATAGCCGAGCACGTGGCTATTATTTTGACACCGATTTAGGGTTTAAACCCAAAGAAGGTATTTATGGCTAAAGCAAGTAATTACACCTCTAAAACACCAGATGAAAATGGCGTTATACATTGGAGCGATGAAGAAAATAAAATTTGGTCTGAGCTTGTAGCACGCCAACTTGCGTGCATTGAAGGCAAAGCCTGTGACGAGTACATGGAAGGGTTAAAAAAAATTAATCTACCGCATGATCGTATTCCACAGCTAAGTGAGCTAAACGAAGTGCTATTGGCAACAACAGGTTGGCAAGTAGCACCTGTACCTGCACTTATCGACTTTGATGAGTTTTTTAGACTACTGGCCAACAAGCAGTTTCCTGTTGCTACGTTTATTCGTAGCCGTGAAGAATTTGATTATTTACAAGAGCCCGATATTTTTCATGAAATATTCGGCCACTGTGCCATGCTAACAAATCCTGACTTTGCTGAATTTACGCATAAGTACGGGCAACTAGGTTACGCGGCAGAGAAAAAAGACCGCGTTTATTTAGCGCGCATGTATTGGTTTACGGTCGAATTTGGTTTGATGCAAACTGAAAAAGGATTGCGTATATACGGGGGCGGTATTTTATCAAGCCCAGGAGAAACCCAATACGTGTACTCTGATACACCAGAAATTAATCCAATGAATGTGCTAGATGTGCTGCGCACGCCATACCGTATTGATATTATGCAGCCGCTGTACTACACCATTAATTCGATTCATGATCTGTTTGAAATATCGCAAATGGATATAATGACTTTAGTTGAGCAAGCTAAGGCGCTTGGTTTACACGAGCCGAAATTTCCCCCAAAAGAAAAATTAGCTAGTTAGTTTTTTAATAAAAGTAACACTAGAATTAAGGATTTAAAATGTCTTCATTAAGTGAACAAAAATGTGAAGCCTGTCATGCAGATGCTCCAAAAGTATCAGATGCAGAATTGGCTGAATTAATTAAAAAAATCCCTGATTGGGTGCCGGAAGTACGCGACGGTATTATGCAATTAGAGCGCGTTTATAAGTTTAAAAACTTTAAGCAGGCCATTGCATTTACTAATAAAGTTGGCGATATGGCTGAAGACGAAGGCCATCACCCTGGTCTATTAACCGAATGGGGTAAAGTAACTGTTACTTGGTGGAGCCATTCAATTAAAGGTTTGCATAAAAACGATTTTATTTGTGCTGCTAAAACAGACGATGTATTTAACGCGCTGTAATTATATTTGAGTAAATAAAAAGGCACTTTACAGTGCCTTTTTTATTTTTAATTACCGTTTTACCAATACTGGCTGTATCCGTTAAGCTTTATCGGTATTTAACATGTCATCATGTTCGGCCATATCCCAAGGAAGTTCGCCTGGGCTATTACCTAGAAAGTGTAAGTAGTTCTCAAACTGATCAAGAATATCTTTCACAATATCATCTTCAGTGTAGCCATAAACATCGTATGACAGACCACCACGACGTAAAAACACGTCGGCCTTATAATACTTTTCAGCATCGTTGTTATCAGGTTTTAGCTCTGAGTAAGCAAAGCTTGGCATAGGATGCTCGGTAAGGCGAATATCATAAACAAAATCCACATGTTCATGGCGCAGTACCGTTAAATGAGCGCGACCTAAATCAGTATCAAATTCCACCACTGCATGCCATTGTCTAGATTTCAATTCTGCTTGTACGGCTTTCATTGCCTCAACTACCACGCTACCAATAAAAGTATGTACTTTTTCTTTATTAGGGTAATTGACCATAGCCGCTAAACGACGCTTCCAGTGAGACAAGTTAATGTTGCGGCTATTAAGTGTATGTGCTTGCAAGCTGGTGTCTCGATGGCCTTCAATTTTTAGAGCTCGCCAAAGCCCCGCCGTGGCAATTAGCATAATAATAGCAAAGGGTAAGGCACTGGCTATGGTCATGGTTTGCAGCGCACTTAGTCCGCCTGCCACTAATAAAACAGCCGCCACAGCACCTTCAAGTACCGCCCAAAACACGCGTTGCCAAGCCGGCGTATTAATGCTTCCTCCAGAGGCGAGTGAATCAATGACTAAAGAGCCTGAATCAGATGATGTAACAAAAAAAGTTATGATCAAAATGACAGTGAGTAGTGAAATGAAAAATGACAGTGGTAACACTTCAAATAATTGAAATAATGCGACGGCATGATTTGCTTGTACATCGCCAATAAGCGTATCAAACCCCTCATTCATAATTAAGTTAAGTGCCGTATCACCAAAGACTGAAAACCATAAAAAGGTAAAAATAGTGGGAACTAACATTACCCCAACAACAAATTGTCGGATGGTTCTACCACGGCTAATTTTAGCGATGAACATACCCACAAACGGTGCCCACGCAATCGTCCAGCCAAATATAAATAAAGTCCAGTTACCAATCCAATCACTGCGACTATAAGCTTGTAAATTAAAAGTACGCTCAACAATACCGCTTAGGTAGCTGCCGGTATTTTGTAAAAATGATTCTAAGATGTGAATAGTTGGGCCAATGAAAAACACAAAAGCCATTAGTGAAACCGCTAAGGTCATATTCACAATTGATAATCGCTTGACCCCTTTATCCATACCGGCCACCACTGAGAGTGTTGCTGCCGCAGTAATAACGGCAATGGCCGTAATTTGCACTGTGGTATTAATAGGGATGTTTGGCCATAAGTAATGTAGGCCAGCATTTATTTGAGTCACCGAAAGCCCTAGTGTAGTGGCAATACCAAATAAAGTACCTAATATGGCAAATACATCCACAGTATGGCCGATTGGGCCATAAATTTTATCGCCAATAAGTGGATACAACGCAGAGCGAATAGACAGTGGTAAGCCATGGCGAAATGCAAAGTAAGCAAGCACTAAACCAACAATTCCATAGATAGCCCAAATATGAAATCCCCAATGGAAAAAGGCAATTTGCATTGCCTGCTTGGCGGCATCAACGGTTTCAGCCGCCCCCGATGGCGGGGATGCGTAATGCAGAACGGGTTCAGCAACACCAAAATAAAGCAGTGCCACGCCATAACCGGCAGAAAAGAGCATGGCAAACCATTCACCAAAGCTGTATTGTGGCTGTGCATGATCGGGCCCTAATTTTATATTCCCCCAGCTAGAAGCCGCGACTGAGACAATAAATACCAAGAAAATAGCGACAGACAACATATAAAACCAGCCAAAGGTTTCTGTTATCCACGTAAGGGCAACACTAAATGCCTGACCTGCGAGTTCAGGGTTACTACTTGTACCAATCACCAAAAGTAGAATAATAAATACGGCGGGCAAAAATACAGGTAGCAAAATGGTTGAGCGTAAAGCAGTTTTTGTCATATTAATCCTTAATATTAATTGCTAACTTTCAAGTATGCCTGACTACCTTATTATAAATTCACTAGGGTTGGCTAATTTTGCAGCTTAAAAATGTCACTTTTTTAAATTAAAGTTAATATTTACAGCAGCTTGGTTTTAAAAAAGAAAGTAAGAGAAAGTTGATGTGAGAGTATTAAAGTATTTATTTTAGAGGGGGATAGCCTTTTATAGGCTAAGGACTAAATCGAGTCTTAGCGTTTCCAATCACATTGCTTTACCAGCTCAAACCAAGGGCTGGTAAAGTCCTTAGCGACAATAGGGGCGGGTAAGGTTACAGCTACATCTAGCTTGTTGGCTAAATAGCGCGCGACCAGTTGTTTCATTTTATCGCTTTCTAATTGCTCATACGCTGTTTGTAACTGTTGTTTGTCTTTTTGGCTTATAAAACCCCCAGTCAAATTTTTGTAGCCTATTTCAAGCCAAAAAAGTAATGCTTGTTTCGCTTCATTGGGAAAGGCATGGGTTAATGTGGCCGTTGGGCTATAGAGTCGCTCAAAATTAATTTGCTGCTCTTGAATCAAAAAAACCATTAATAAATTAAGCCCGGTTGAGATTTGCCCCGCGCGTTTATCAATGTTTTGGTTATTTCTTAATGCACTTCTAAAATAGCGCTCAGCTTCGGGTATATTGCCCTCATCCAGGGCTAAATAACCTAAGTTACTTTCTATCAGTGCGGTTACATTGGGAAGCTGTAATTGTGTGGTGATCTTATGACTGTCGAGGTATAAAGCACGCGCTTTTGCAAAGTCATCTTGCGAGCGAGCAACCAATGCCATACTGTTGGTGAGTGTTAAGCGTTGACGATCGTTTTGCGCATATTTGTAAGCACATTTAAATGAGTACTGGGCATCGTCTAAATATTCTGCATGGCGAAGCCATATTCCCAAGGCACTCATAATGGTGGTCAGTTTTTGTTTGAAATAATCAGTTTGATGATGCTGAAATATTGCGTCAATCGATGTATAAAGCTCGTCATAGTGACTTGTAGGTACTGCTGTACGGGCATAGATAAGGTGCCAGCGGATAAATAATTCTGGCGGCATGAGTTGTAACCCTGTGAGGTTTTCTAAAATAGTAATAGATTGAGCTGGATTAACAGTAAGATAATCTTCGGCTTCGTCTAATTTTTTTTCAAAGGTATTGAAGTCATTAGCAAAGACGTGTTTTGAACATAATAATATCAACCAACTTATTACAAAAAGCCGCAACAACTTAACCTCGACAATCGAACTATGCGTTAATTCACTATAGTTGTAGGCATCTAACAAAGCAACGCAATTAAAGGGGACAGGTTTGTGAGAAAGTATTTTAAAATCACTAAAAAAGCCCTAAAGCTATACAAGCTTAGGGCTTTTTCTGTATGTAATTAAATTTTAGCGAATACACATTAACTTAATGTGTCGTTGGGTTTCGTTTTATTCAACCCAACCTACGTTTAACATCAACCTGCTTAGCGCTAACAGCTAAAAACTTACAGCTGCTTTTAATCATCAATCGAGCGCAGTAGGGCATTAATGCCCACTTTTTCGCGAGTTTGTTTATCTACTTTTTTCACAATAATAGCCGCATACAAGCTATGGCTGCCATCTTTTGAAGGCAGTGCACCTGGAACCACAACCGCGCCGGCAGGCACACGGCCATAGTGAATTTCACCGGTTTCACGGTCGTAAATACGGGTACTTTGGCTAATGTAAACTCCCATTGAAATAACGGCGCCTTCTTCAACAATTACGCCTTCAACAATTTCTGAACGTGCGCCAATAAAACAGTTGTCTTCAATGATGGTAGGATTCGCTTGTAACGGCTCTAAAACGCCGCCTATGCCTACGCCGCCAGATAAGTGTACGTTCTTGCCAATTTGAGCACATGAGCCCACTGTCGCCCATGTATCAACCATGGTGCCATCGTCAACAAATGCACCTATGTTTACGTACGATGGCATTAATACGACATTTTTACCTACAAAGCTGCCTTTACGAGCAACGGCGTTGGGTACGACACGCATGCCGCCTTGCTGAAATTGCTCCGGCGTGTAGTCGCTAAATTTAAGCGGTACTTTGTCGTAAAATTGGTTTACGCCGTCGTTCATTGGCTGATTTTCACGAATTCTAAATGAAAGTAGTACTGCTTTTTTAAGCCACTGGTGAACAACCCATTCGCCTGAAATTTTCTCTGCAACGCGAGCAGCGCCGCTATCTAATAGCTCAAGCGCATCTATAATTGCTTGTTTAACATCGCTTGATACTGTAGCAGGGCTAATGCTGTCGCGGTTATCCCACGCATTTTCAATCATGGTTTTTAAATCTGACATAGTGTCCTCTTATTCAATTTCGGCGTTGAGTTTTTTACGTAATGCCTGATGAATTTTTGCTTGCTCTTCATCAGTCAGCGCTTGATATTCGTTATTTGATACCACAAAGAAATCTTCTGCACGTTCGCCTACCGTGGTAATACGTGCGGCATGTATGTGGAGTAAGTAAGCTTGAAAAACCTCGGCTATTTTAGTTAATAGTCCAGGTATATCAACCGCTTGAATTTCTATTAAGCTACGATCCTTACGAGGGTGCGGGCGCAGTACAATTTTAGGTTTAATATTAAAGTCTTTAAAACGCTGTGATCGGCTCTTTTTAAAGCGTATTTTTTTACGTGGATCATGAAGCGCTTGCTCTAATCCGCGTTTAATCGATTGTGCGCGGCTACTGGCAATCGGATCGCCGTTAACTTCTAAAATAACAAAGTTGAACAGTACGTAGCCATCTTTGGTGGTCAGTACTTGGGCGTGCTGAATTTGCGCTTTTTTAGAGCCAATAACACTTACCAGTCGAGCAAAGAGGGCACCTGAATAGGGGCTATAAGCAAACACTTGGGTACCGCCATGCATCGCTTTATTAGAAACGATAACACTGGGCTGGCTTAAATCAGTGCACTTGAGTAAGTGCTCAGTATGCCAAGAAATTTGTTGCTCACTAAAAGCGGTAAAGTAATTTGCTTTAAAACGGCTCCAAATTAAGTCAATTTGCTCCTCGTGATAATGCAAATTAAGCAGGCGTTGCTTAGCTTGGTGCTTTTTATCACGAATTTGGTCGCGTTGATCCATTGGGTTTTCAAGCCCAAGGCGCAAGGCGCGCTGTGTGTGCAAATAAAGCTCGCGCAGCAGCGTGTTTTTCCAGTCATTCCATAGGTTGTCATTGGTGGCTCGAATATCAGCCACGGTTAAACAATAGAGGTAATCGAGTTGGCGTTCGGTTTTTACTCGCGATGCAAAATCTTTTATTACATCGGGGTCGTTAATATCTTTACGTTGCGCAGTTACCGACATAAGTAAGTGATTGCTTACTAACCACGCTATAAGCTTACCATCTGAAGAGGCAAAACCATGCAGCTTTGAAAACGCTATGGCATCAACAGCGCCCAGCTCTGAGTGATCGCCACCACGCCCCTTAGCAATATCATGAAAAATACCAGCCAAATACAGTAATTCGGGTTTATCCATGCGCGTAACTATTTCACTGCAAATTGGAAAGTCACTAATGCTGGTTTTATCGAAGTATTGGTAAATATTATTAATTAATTTATGGGTATGTTCATCTACGGTATAGGCATGAAACAAATCAAACTGCATTTGGCCAAAAATATTGCGCCACTGCGGAAGGTAAGCGGCAATCATGCCGTGCTTATGCATTAGCGTAAATGCACGGCCCATGCCGTTAGGGTGCTTTATAATACGTAAAAAAGCTTCGCGGCACGCGGCATAATCTTGTAAGTCACCTAATAAGCGACGACGTACTTGGCGGATAGTTCGAATGGTACTTGGGTATATATGGGTAATTTCTGGGTGATCAGCAATGTGCTCAAATAATACAAAAAGTTGGTCACGCCTAAAAAATACTGATGGACTTTTTACCCGAATTTGATGGCCCACGCGTTCAAAATTACGATCAAGTTCTTCAACAGTGGCTTGGCTGCTGTCTGGTGAAATACTTTGCTCAAAGTACGAAAGTAGCATTTGATTAAGTTCACGCACACGGCTCATTATTCTGAACAAGCGTTTCATCATGCGCTCAACAGAGGCTTTACCATCACTACCAAAACCCAAAATTTCAGCCGCTTGCGGTTGGTGATCGAATAATAAGCGGTTTTCTGAGCGACCCGCGGCTAAATGCAAAGCAAAGCGAATGTTCCATAAATTTTCAAGGCACTCTAACAGTTCTTGGTATTCTTCGTGAGTTAGGTAGCCGTGATTTATCAGCTCTTGCAGGGTTTCGGCTCTAAAGTGTTTTTTTGCAACCCAAATAATGGTTTGTAAATCGCGCAGCCCGCCTGGATTTTCTTTTATATTAGGCTCTAGATTATAAGCCGTACCATGACATTTTTTGTGGCGTAAATTTTGCTCTTGTACTTTTGCAACAAAGAACTCTCCAGAGCCCCATACAGGCCTTTCGATGAGGTGACTTTTGAGCTTTTCGAATTCAATATGGTTGCCGAAAATTAATCGGCTTTCTAGTAGGCTGGTGGCAAAGGTAACATCTTCACGTTTTTGCTCTATGGCTTGTTCAATGGTACGTACACTGTGACCTATTTCTAAATTAAGATCCCACAGCATAGTGACAAACTGGCCAATTTTTTCGCAAATATCGTCATTGGGTTGCTGGGTAACAAGCAGTAAAAAGTCAATGTCGGAGTAGGGATGAAGTTCACCACGACCATAACCTCCTACAGCAATTAAAGCGAGATCGGGCTCGTGGGCTAAATCGAAAACATGAAAGAGTTTAATCAGTAACCGGTCTATAAATTCTGCACGGGCGTTTATTAGATTACCAACGGGTTGTTTTGAGAATTCATTATGCAACCATTTATAAAAATAGGCGGAGCAATCGCGGTATTCGCTAAGTTGCTGAGCATCATTGAGCAACTTTTTTACTTTGTTAGGTAATGCCACTTAGGCTGGCTCCTATATATGGACTGCATTATAAGTCTTGGATTAAGTTATTTTTATACTGTGTTTGCTGCAAAGGGAATAAATCATGTTATTTCCCTTTGCAGCAAACCACTTAATCTGTACGCAGGCTAAAGCCTGTTATTACTATGATTAAGCACACACTACTATTAGTGCTCGATGATTCTATCGATAGTATCATCTGATCGTAGTGTTAAAATTTCAACACCATTTTCAGTTACCAGTAAGGTATGTTCCCACTGAGCTGATAAACTACGGTCTTTTGTTACCACAGTCCAGTCGTCTTTTAGTAATTTACATTGGCGTTTGCCTGCATTGACCATGGGCTCGATTGTTAAACACATACCGGCTTTTAATGTTTCGCCTGTACCTGGTTTTCCGTAATGCATTACCTGTGGTTCTTCATGAAATTCACTGCCAATACCGTGCCCGCAGTATTCACGTACGATAGAGTAATTAAAGCTCTCTGCATATTTTTGAATAGCTGCACCAATATCACCAAGGCGAACACCCGGTTTTACCATTTTAATGGCAAGGTAAAGGCTTTCTTGGGTCACTTCTGCAAGGCGTTTGCCTTGAATGTTAGGTGTGCCAACATGGAACATTTTTGAAGTATCACCATGGTAACCATCTTTAATAACAGTAATGTCAATATTGACACTGTCACCGTCTTTTAATGCTTTGTCGTTCGGAATTCCGTGACAAATTACATGATTTACCGAGGTACAAATTGATTTTGGAAAACCATGATAATTAAGAGGAGCAGGAACGGCATCTTGCACATTAACAATATAATCATGACAAATTGTATTTAGCTCATCGGTGGTGATACCTGGTACCACATGTGGTTCGATCATTTCTAGCACATCAGCAGCCAAACGGCCGGCTACACGCATTTTCTCGATTTCTTCAGGGGTCTTAATCACAGCGCTCATTGAGGCTCCAAAGTTGCGTTTTTAGATGATTATCGTCGCACAATTTTTGCACGAGACGTTGAGTATTTAATTTTAATATGGTATAAAGCGCGCCGTCTTTTTACAAATAAATTCTTAAATGATTTTTTGTATTTAAGGCAAACACAATTTTATTTTAACACACACACGTATCGTCACATACACTTGGGTGCATTTCAGTTTCATTTAACTGCGGTGTTGGTGCTATGGGATATGTGGAGGCCTAACCCTAAACAACTTAGAGGATTTACAAAATGGCAAACGTTTCAATGCGCGATATGCTTCAAGCTGGTGTTCACTTTGGTCACCAAGCACGTTACTGGAACCCTAAGATGAAGCCTTTCATCTTCGGCGCACGTAACCGTGTACATATCATCAACCTTGAGCAAACTGTACCAATGTTCAACACTGCACTTAAGTTTTTATCTAGTGCTGCTGCAAACAAAGGTAAAGTTCTTTTCGTTGGTACTAAGCGCGCAGCAAGCGAAGCAGTAAAAGAAGCTGCTTTACAAAGCGATCAATTCTTCGTTAACCACCGTTGGTTAGGCGGCATGTTGACTAACTGGAAAACAGTTCGTCAATCAATCAAGCGTCTTAAAGACCTTGAAGCTCAAAGCCAAGACGGTACTTTCGAGAAGTTAACTAAGAAAGAAGCGTTAATGCTTACTCGTGAAATGGACAAGCTTGAAAAAAGCCTTGGTGGTATTAAAAACATGGGTGGCCTTCCAGACGCTATCTTTGTAATCGATGCTGACCACGAGCACATCGCTATCCGTGAAGCTAACAACCTAGGTATCCCAGTTGTTGCAATCGTTGATACTAACTCTAACCCAGACGGTGTTGATTACATCGTACCTGGTAACGATGATGCTATCCGTGCAATCAACCTTTACACTAGTGCTGTTGCAGCTGCGATCACTGAAGGCCGTGAGAGTAACATCGTTGCTCAAGCTGAAAAAGATGACTTCGTAGAAGCTGAGTAATTAGCTGTCATCAAGTCTTCATCTTTTAAAGGTGAAGACTTGCTATTCTTGTGGAGCGGGTAACCCGCTTATCTAAACCTGATTTCAGATTTGAGGATTTACTAATGGCTGTAACTACTGCCCTAGTTAAAGAATTACGCGAGCGTACTGGCGCTGGCATGATGGATTGTAAAAAAGCGTTAACTGAAACTGATGGTGACATCGAGTTAGCGATTGAAAACATGCGTAAGAGCGGTGCTGCAAAGGCTGCTAAAAAAGCAGGTAACATCGCTGCTGAAGGTACTATCATCATCAAGCAAAACGCGGGTGTTGCAGTACTTGTAGAAGTTAACTGTCAAACTGACTTCGTTGCTAAAGATGCAAGCTTCCTAGCATTTGCTAACAAAGTTGCAGATGCTGCTATCGCTGACACTACATCTATCGAAGACTTACAAGCTAAGTTTGAAGAAGACCGTGTTGAGCTAGTAACTAAAATTGGTGAAAACATCAATGTACGTCGTCTTCAGTACATCACTGGTGAGCAATTAGTTGAGTACCGTCACGGTGAGCGTATTGGTGTTGTTGTTGCAGGTGTTGCTGATGAAGAAACACTTAAGCACGTTGCAATGCACGTTGCTGCTTCAAACCCAGACTACCTAACGCCAGATGATGTACCTGCTGATGTTGTTGAAAAAGAAAAGCAAGTACAAATCGACATCGCGATGAATGAAGGCAAGCCTGCTGAAATCGCTGAGAAGATGGTTGTTGGTCGTATGAAGAAATTTACTGGTGAGGTTTCTCTTACTGGTCAAGCTTTCATCATGGAACCTAAAAAGTCTGTTGGCGAAATTCTTAAAGAGAAAAACGCAACAGTTACTGGCTTTGTACGTATGGAAGTTGGTGCAGGTATCGAGAAGAAAGAAGAAGATTTTGCTGCTGAAGTTGCTGCTCAAATTGCAGCTGCTAAAGCTAAGTAAGATTAGCTATTTGTGATGCCAAAGGAAAATAGATGCAATTAAAGTACTATTTGCTTTTGCGTCACGCTTAGAAATTCTTTAAAATAACCGCGCTTTTATGTTTAACATAAGCGCGGTTATTTTTTATCCATAATTCAATAAAAGTTGGCCCCAAAACTATGACTATCAATCGCAAACCTATTTTTAGACGTGTTCTTCTCAAATTAAGTGGTGAAGCTTTAATGGGAGACGAAGGCTTCGGCATCGACCCTAAAGTTTTAGATCGTATGGCACAAGAAATTAAAGAGCTCGTAGAACTCGACGTAGAAGTGGGTTTAGTTATTGGTGGCGGTAACTTTTTACGTGGTGGCTCACTAGCCGAAGCAGGTATGAACCGCGTTGTTGGCGACCACATGGGTATGCTTGCAACCGTCATGAATGGTCTTGCTATGCGTGATGCGTTGCACCGTGCATTTGTAAATTGCCGTTTAATGTCAGCCATTCCTTTAAATGGCGTATGTGATGCGTATAACTGGGCAGAAGCCATTAGCTTATTAAAAACAGGTCGCGTTGTTATTTTTGCAGCCGGTACGGGTAACCCGTTCTTCACAACTGACTCTGCAGCGTGTTTACGTGGCATTGAAATTGAAGCTGACACAGTAATTAAAGCAACCAAAGTAGATGGTGTATTTAGCGATGATCCGGTTAAAAACCCAGATGCGACACTTTACCGTCACTTAAGCTACAATGAAATTATTGATAAAGAACTAAAAGTAATGGATTTAGCGGCATTTACATTAGCTCGCGACCATAATATGCCATTGAGCGTATTTAATATGAATAAATCAGGCGCATTAAAACGCGTAATAATGGGTGAAGAAGAAGGAACCCTTATTTCTTCACAAGCCTCAGATGAAGTTAGTAACTAGATTAGGATTAAACCGTGATTAACGATATTCAAAAAGATGCGCAAGCGCGCATGCAAAAAAGTGTAGCAGCACTTGGTAGTCAATTATCTAAAATTCGTACTGGCCGTGCTCATCCTGCAATTTTAGACGGCATCATGGTGTCGTACTACGGCGCACCAACACCGTTAAACCAAGTTGCAAATGTAACAATTGAAGACTCACGTACATTGGCTATTGGTGTATTTGATAAGTCATTAGCGCAAGCTGTTGAAAAAGCGATTATGGCATCTGACCTTGGTTTAAATCCAATGTCTGCAGGTACAGTGATCCGTGTACCACTTCCTCCATTGACTGAAGAACGTCGTAAAGATTTAATTAAAATCGTACGTGGTGAAGTAGAAGGCGGTCGTGTTGCTATTCGTAACATTCGTCGTGATGCAAATGGCGATATTAAAAACTTATTAAAAGATAAAGACATCTCTGAAGATGAAGCGCGTCAAGCTGAAGATGCTATCCAAAAAATCACTGATAAGTTTATCAAAGAAATGGATACGCAACTAACAGCGAAAGAAGCTGAGTTGATGGAAATCTAATTGCTAATCTAGGCTCGGATTAACAGCTTTACTGAAGTAACTAAGTCGTTGTTTATATGCCTTCGCACTTAACTTTAATTGTGTGATTTTAAAGGGTAACAGATTGTATTTACTCTTTGCTATTGGCTCGATTATCAGTAAATACAAGGTTGTTAGCTGTATAATTATTTGCTTTATGTAGATTTATTATCACGGGTACAGGTTAAAATTATTAGTTTTGAAACGCCGTCTGGGGTATACTAGGCGGCGTTTTTTTATGGAATACACAAAATTTATGGTTCTAGACGCTGATACAATTTCACAGCAATGTTTACCTAAACATGTTGCCATCATCATGGATGGGAACGGGCGTTGGGCACAAGCTAGAAATAGACCTCGTGTATATGGGCATAAAAAAGGCGTGGATGCAGTTCGTCAATCCGTGCAGTTTTGTACTAAATTAGGAATACAATCGTTAACCTTATTTGCTTTTAGTAGTGAAAACTGGCGCCGCCCTGAAGACGAAGTAAATACACTTATGGAGCTTTTTTTATTTGTACTGAGTAAAGAAGTTAAAAAGCTGCATAAAAATAACGTAAAACTAACCATCATTGGAGATTTATCTCGATTCTCTGAAAGCTTGCGCGCTAAAGTACATACAGCTCAAGAACTAACAGCGAACAATACCGGGCTGCACTTAAATGTTGCGGCAAATTACGGTGGTCGCTGGGATATGACTCACGCTGCTAAGCAAGTTGCTTTACAAGTAGCGAATGGAGAAATTGACCCAGCAGATATTACAGAAGAACATATTGCACAGCATATGAGTATGGCAGATCAAGCTCAGCCTGATTTATTGATCCGTACCGGTGGCGATGTCAGAATTAGTAACTTTTTACTTTGGCAGGCAGCCTACGCTGAACTTTATTTCACAAATACACTTTGGCCTGATTTTAATGAAGCTGCTTTTGCAGAGGCCATTGCATGTTACGTTGCCAGAGAGCGACGTTTTGGTTGCACGGGCGAACAAATAAAACAATTACTCGCTCAAACCTAAAATAGATTAAGGGTCATCATTTTGTTAAAACAACGTATTTTAACCTCACTAGTGCTAGCGCCATTAGCACTGGCTTTGGTTTTTTACACCCCACTAACGTTATTTAGTTATTTTGCGGGTGCTATTGTATTAATGGGCGCGTGGGAATGGTCTGCCTTTATGGGACTATGCGATAAGCTAAAACGTGGCGCCTTCGTGTTATTAGTGGCAGTATTACTAGGGTTACTCAATTTGCATTGGCCTATAGAGACTCTATGGCAAGATGGTCAACTTGTAGGCGATGCTAATTACTTATTTACCTTGTCGTTTTCTTGGTGGTTGGTAGCCAGTTACTTAGTGTGGCGTTACCCTGCTATGGCGAAAGGGTGGAACGAAGGGCTTGTGATGCGCGGCATTGCTGGTTTGTTGACCTTAGTACCGCTATGGCTTGCACTTAACACACTGCGTAGTGCGCAATATACGGAATCTACTCACTATGGCTCTATGCTCATTTTAGTTGTATTAGGCATTGTATGGAGTGCCGATATAGGCGCTTACTTTACAGGTAAAAGTTTTGGTAAACATAAGTTAATGCCTAAAGTTAGTCCAAATAAAACCATAGAAGGCCTCGCAGGTGGCGTGGTTGCCGCGGTGTTATTTGTACTGGCTTTTTGTTATTACACTAACGTTGATACCTCTGTATGGCCTATTTATGCAGTTATGACAGCGTTTATTGCCTTGTTTTCTGCGGTAGGTGATTTACTTGAGAGTATGTTTAAGCGCGAAGCGGGACTTAAAGATAGCGGCAGTTGCTTACCAGGACACGGTGGTATTTTAGACCGTATTGATAGTTTAACTGCGGCAGCACCGATGTTTGTTATTTGCTTTGCTTGGACGCTTAGCTTATGAGTGCTGTGCAACAACTGGTTATTTTGGGTGCGACGGGGTCGATAGGTCTTAGCACGTTAGATGTTGTTGCAAGAAACCAACAGCAATTTAAAGTTTTTGCATTGACCGCAGGACAAAATGCAAAAAAAATGGCTGAACTGTGTATAGCTCACCAGCCTCGTTATGCTGTAATGGCATCTGAATCGGCGGCTAAGCAGCTTTCTGCGCTTTTAAAGCATGAGAGTAAAACGCAAGTAATGCATGGCGAGAAAGCCATGAGTGAGCTCTGTGCTCATGGTGATGTTGATACGGTTATGTCAGCGATTGTCGGTGCAGCCGGATTACTACCTACCTTGAGCGCTGTTGAAGCGGGCAAAAAAGTATTGCTTGCCAACAAAGAGTCACTGGTGATGTCGGGTCAGTTATTCATTGATAAAGTTAAAAAGCATCAAGCAACTTTATTACCCATCGACAGCGAGCATAATGCTATTTTTCAGTGTTTACCTAGTGCTTTACAAAATACCCAAGGGCAAGCAAGGCTTGAGCAACATGGGGTTAGCAAAATTTTATTAACTGGCTCAGGTGGCCCGTTTTTAAATCGCGATATCAATACCCTTAACACCGTTAGCGTCAGTGAAGCGGTTGCTCATCCTAATTGGTCTATGGGGCAAAAAATATCAGTAGACTCAGCTACGATGATGAACAAAGGCTTAGAGTTTATTGAGGCAAAATGGTTATTTAACTGTGATGCAAGCGATATTGATGTGGTGATTCATCCACAAAGTATTATCCATTCTATGGTGCAATACCAAGATGGCTCTATTTTAGCGCAAATGGGTAACCCTGATATGCGCACCCCGATAGCGCATGCACTTGCGTATCCAGAGCGCATTGATGCGGGTGTCAAGCAGTTAAATTTTTCTGATATTTGTGATTTTTCGTTTACCAAACCTGATTTCTCACGTTACCCCAATTTAAAGCTTGCAATTGCAGCCTGTGATGCAGGCCAAGGAGCCACCACCACCGTTAATGCGGCTAATGAGATTGCAGTTAATGCGTTTCTTCAGGGGCAGATTGGGTTTACGGATATTTATAAAGTGAATGCGCAAACGCTAGACGCCGCACAATTTACTGATGCGAAAACTCTCGATGAAATTTTAGAGTGTGACCGTTTAGCTCGCATCAGCGCTGCGCAGTTTATAACAAAAGTGGTGCATTGATATGTTCGATTTTTTTTGGAATTTAGGTTCGTTTATACTCGCACTAGGCATTTTAGTGACCGTTCATGAATATGGTCATTTTTGGGTTGCGCGTAAAGCGGGTGTAAAGGTACTGCGCTTTTCAATTGGTTTTGGTAAATCCTTACTAAAATGGCACGATAAATATAATACTGAGTACGTTATTGCGGCAATCCCGCTGGGCGGATACGTGAAAATGCTCGACGAGCGTGTTGATGAAGTGCCTGCCAATCAACGTCATTTATCGTTTAATGCTAAATCAGTTCAAGCCCGCATAGCCATTGTGGCAGCAGGGCCGATGGCGAACTTTTTGTTCGCTATTTTTGCTTTAGCGGTGATGTACATGGTAGGTGTGCAAACCATAAAACCAGTTGTGGGTAGTGTTGTTGAAGGCAGCCGAGCTGAACAGGCCGGTATTATGCCAACCCAGCAAATTATTAAAATTGGTGATGACGACATAAGTAATTGGCAAGATGCGACCTTTTCTTTGATGTCTCATTTAGGTGATAAAAGCGTTGCCGTAACCTTACGTAACGAAAATTATCAGCAAACAGTGCAAACACTTAACCTAGATGGTTGGAAGCTTGATCAGCAAGATGTACCGCCGCTCAGTTCGTTAGGTATTGTACCGTTTCGTCCTCAGGCAACCTTGGTTATTGCCGCTATTACTAAAAACTCAGCTGCTGAACAGGCTAATTTACAGGTTAACGACGTTATTTTAGCTGTGAATGGTGAAACAATGACCAGTTGGCAGCAATTAGTTAATCTTATTACTCAATCGGCTAACAAATCCTTACAATTTAGTGTAAAAAGACAAGATAGTATAAAAACAATAACAGTTACTCCAAAGAGCCGGGTCGTCAGTAATGGCATAGAGCAAGGCTTTTTGGGTGTTGCTCCCGTTGTAGAACAGTGGCCTGATGATTTTGTAGAGACTAGACATTATGGGCCACTAGATAGTATTGTGCTGGGCACAAAAGAAACATGGCGTTTAATTACGCTGAGTTTTGACATGATAGGTAACTTAATAACAGGCCAGATGTCGGTTAAAAACCTAAGTGGGCCCGTCGGCATAGCCGTAGGCGCCGGCACCAGTGTTAGTTATGGATTAGTCGCATTTTTAAGCTTTTTAGCTTTGATAAGCGTTAACTTGGGAGTATTTAATTTACTTCCTCTGCCAGTGCTTGATGGTGGGCACTTAATGTATTACATAATTGAACTTTTTCGTAAAAAGCCAGTCTCTGAAAAGACACAAGAGTTTGGTTTTAAAGTGGGAGCCTTGCTACTCATTTTTCTAACATGTTTCGCTTTGTTCAATGATGTATCGCGCTTGTAGTTATGTAAGCGTGGTAACGACAAATTAGAACACGATTGTAAAGCTCGTAAATATTTAATTTTCGATGCTAAGCGGTAATACAGTTGTAAAGGATAAAGATAATAAAATGGCTATAAAAAAACATTTGGTAGTTTCAAGTTTATTGGGTGCAAGCTTTGCAGCCCTAGGCCAAAACTCCTTTATTGTTGAAGATTTAAAAGTTGAGGGATTGCAACGTGTCGCACTTGGTGCTGCATTAACGCATATTCCTATTAACGTGGGCGACAATGTTGATGAATATACAATTTCAAAAACAATTAAGTCACTTTATCGCTCTGGTCACTTTGACAATATAAAAGCGTTACGTGATGGTAATAACGTTATTTTTAAAGTAACTGAACGTCCAACCATTAGCTTTATTGAATTTGAAGGCAATAAAGACATAAAAGATGAGCAATTAAATCAGTCACTCGATCAACAAGATATTCGCCAAGGCGAGCCGCTTGATAAAACGGTAATCGATAATATCGAAAAAGGCCTGATTGAATTTTTTCACAGTATTGGTAAATACAATGCAAAAGTGGATATCAGTGTCACTAAATTACCACGTAATCGCGTTAAATTAAGACTTGAGTTTGACGAGGGCGATGCAGCCTCCATTCGTCAAATTAACTTAGTGGGTAATGAGCTTTTCTCAAACGAAGAGTTATTGCAACTAGTTGAGTCGCAGCAAGACTTACCATGGTGGCAGTTTATGGGTAGCGACCGCTATCAAAAACAAACCATTGAAGGCGATTTAGAAAAAATTCGCAGCTTTTATTTAGACCGTGGCTATTTACGCTTTAATATTGACTCAACTCAAGTATCAGTTAGCCCTGAACGTGAGTCTGTTTATGTAACGGCAAATATTACCGAAGGCGTTAAATACAAAGTGAAAGGCTTTGATTTCATCGGTGATTTACTCGGTCGTGAAGAATTAATAAAAAGTGTTATTCCACTGCGTACAGGCGAGCTTTATAACGGATCAGTGGTTACCTCATCAGAAGAATTTATCAAAAGCTACTTGGCGCGTTTTGGTTACGCCAATGCTGAAGTACGTACGATTCCAGAAATTGATGACGAGAACCAAGAAGTACAATTGACTCTGTCGGTTGACCCAGGCAAGCGTGTGTATGTTCGTCGAATTATTGTAGGTGGTAACCAAAACACGGCTGATGAAGTACTGCGCCGTGAAATGACACAGCTTGAAGGTGCATGGTTATCTAATCAAAACCTAGAGCGTTCTAAACTACAAATTCAACGTTTACCTTATATGGAAACCGTTGATTTTAATGTGGTGCCAGTTCCAGGTGTGGATGACCAAGTGGACGTTGACTTTACTGTTAAAGAGCAATCTGCGGGCAGCTTCAATGCCGGTCTTGCCTATGGCTCATACTTAGGTCTGCAGTTTAATATTGGTGTAACCGAGTCTAACTTTTTAGGCACAGGTAACCAAATTGGCTTTAATATTAATACTTCACGCGGCTCTGAGCGTGTCAGTGTATCGTATACCGACCCTTACTTTACGCCGGATGGCGTATCGCAGGGTAGCAGTATCTTTTACAGTAACTACGATGCCAGTCAGTTTAGTTTGATTGACTATAAGTCAAAAAGTTATGGGTTAGGGACAAACATTGGTTTCCCAATTGATGCCATTAACCGTATTAATTTTGGCGCACGTTGGATAGAAGAACAATTGTCAGATATTGCTGAATATGAGCAAACACGTGTACTACGTGAAACCTTCTTAGATCCAGAAAATCCAGATGCGGGCTTTGAATTTACAAACTACGAGCTAAGTGTTGGTTGGTCACGAGTTACAGTTAACCGTGGTTTATTCCCAACGGCAGGTTCACGACAAACATTAAACTTAACAGCCACAACGCCAAACTCTGATTTACAGTACTTTAAATTAAATTATGACTCGCGTTTTTACTGGCCGATTTCTAACGATCATCGTTGGGTTTTCTCAACGCGTGCTGCATTAGGTTATGGTAATGGTTATGGCTCTACCAATGGCTATGATCAAACTTTACCGTTCCAAGAATACTTCCGTATCACTGAAATGGAATTACGTGGCTTTGATAGAAATACCATTTTACCGCGTGCTGTTTCGCGTATACCGCAATCAATACCAGGTACGCCATCAGGTGATGGCACAACCACAGGCAACATTGGTGGGGCGTCAGAGTTTGACGTGCTAATACCACAAGGTCGTATTGGTGGTAATGCTAAAGCAGTGGCAGGTATGGAGCTTATTGTACCTACTCCATTCTTAGATGAAGAAAATACTAGCTCAGTGCGAACGAGTTTCTTTGTTGACGCTGCCAATGTATGGGATACCGAATTCAGTGTTGATCGCTATCAAAACTTAAGGATTGATGAGCGTGCAAAATTAGATGACTACTCAGACCCAATGCGATTTAGGGTTGCAACCGGTTTATCATTACAGTGGATCTCACCTATGGGTCCGATGCTGATCAGCTTTGCGTATCCGTTGCAAAAAGAAGAAGATGACGATACCAAGACCATCAGTTTTAATATTAGTAACACTTTCTAAAGGAGTTTATTGTGAAAAAATTATTCAAATCAACAGCAGTTGCCGTTTTAGCTACACTTATGATGGGTACATCAGTTAACGCTTTTGCTCATAAAGTGGGTATTGTAGATATGCAAGAAATCTACAAGCAGCTTCCACAAATGGCTAAAATTGAACAGTCTCTGCAAACTGAGTTTGCAGAGCGTCGTCAAGAGCTTGAAAAGTTACAAGGTGACATTCGCTTTGAAGCTGAAAAGTTTAAGCGTGAAAGCACTACAATGAGTCAAGACCAAAAAGACGCATTACGTGATAAAATTCAAGGTATGCAAAAAAATCTTGCTGAAAAAGGTCGTCCTCTAGAGCAAGAAATTAAATCACGCCAAAATCAAGAGTTGGCTAAAGTTCAGACTCTAATCATTGAAACAATCCAAGAGATTGCTAAAAAAGGCGACTTCGACGAAGTTAAAGTAAAAGACACAACAATTTACTTTAACCCTAAAGAAGTAACTGATCTTTCTGAAAAAGTTGTAGACGCTGTAAGTAAGAAATAATTAATTTATGCAAAATTATACGCTTTCGCAAATTGCGGAACTTCTAAGCGCCGAGCTACAAGGTGATGGCGCTTTAGAAATTAAAAAAATAGCAACACTTGCAAATGCCCAGACTGGGCATATTGCATTTTTAGCGAACAAGAAATATCGCTCTCAGCTTGAAACAACACAAGCCAGTGCTGTGATACTGAGTCCTGAGGATGCGCCTTATTTTTCAGGCAACAAAATCATCGTCGCCAATCCGTATGTGAATTACGCTAAACTCGCTCAGTTAATGGATACCACGCCACGTAGTGCCATTAGTGGTATACACCCAAGTGCGGTTATACATGCCAGTGCGCAAGTCAGTAAAAGCGCAGCCATAGGCGCGAATGTTGTAATTGAAGCTGACGCTGTGATTGGCGATAACGTACAAATTGGTCCGAACAGTTTTATTGGTGAACGTGTTAAAATAGGCTCAGGCACCAAACTATGGTCAAGTGTGAGCGTTTATCATGATGTTGAGATTGGCGCAGACTGTTTATTTCAAGCGAATACTGTTATTGGCAGCGACGGTTTTGGTTATGCGAATGAACGTGGTCAGTGGCTTAAAATTCCACAACTAGGCTCAGTGATCATTGGCGATAAAGTCGAAATTGGTGCAAGTACCACGATAGATCGTGGTGCGCTTGATGATACTATTATTCACAGTAACGTTATTATTGATAATCAGTGTCAAATAGCACACAACGTTGAAGTTCAGTCAGGCACGGCTATTGCCGGTTGTACTGTACTTGCAGGCAGTGTCAGCATAGGTAAAAATTGCCAGATTGGCGGCATGACCGCAATTAACGGTCACATGTCTGTATGTGATGGTGTTATAATTACTGGTATGAGTATGGTGACTAAATCAATCACCGAACCGGGTATTTACTCATCCGGTATGCCTCATACGACTAACAAAGAATGGCGAAAATCAATTGCTCATTTGCGTAACCTTTCAGACATGAAGTCACGTCTAAAAGCGCTTGAAGCATTGAATAAGTCATGAACGTTGAACACTAATAAGGATGCTATTTTGGCAAACGAATTAAATAGCCTTGATATTCAAGAAATTTTAAGTTTATTACCGCACCGTTACCCGATGCTACTGATTGATCGCGTTATAGATTTCACCCCTGGTGAATCGTTACATGCAATTAAAAACGTATCGATTAATGAACCCATTTTCACCGGCCATTTCCCAAACCAGCCGATTTTTCCTGGTGTGCTAATATTAGAGTCAATGGCACAAGCAACGGGTCTATTAGGGTTTAAAACGGTTGAAAATCGTAGTGAAAACGAACTTTACCTATTTGCAGCCGTAGACAATGCTCGTTTTAAGCAGCCGGTTGTGCCAGGTGATACCATGCATCTTCATGTTAAGTTTTTAAAAGAGCGTCGTAACATATGGAAATTTGCGGCTGAAGCTAAAGTTGACGGCAAAACAGTGTGTAGCGCCGAAATCATGTGTGCTAGAAGAGAGTTTTAATTGTGATCCATGCTACGGCAATAATCGAACCGGGTGCAAAACTTGGTAACAATGTGTCAGTTGGACCATACAGTTACATCGGTAATGATGTTGTTATTGGTGATGACTGTATTATTGAGTCTCACGTTGTTGTTAAAGGGCCTGCTACTATTGGCTCTGGTAACCATATTTTTCAGTTTGCTTCTGTGGGCGAAGCCTGCCAAGACAAAAAATATAACAACGAACCAACAAGCTTAATTATTGGCGACAATAATATTATTCGTGAATGTGCGACTATTCATCGCGGTACAATCCAAGATGAAGGTGTTACCAAAATAGGTAGCAATAACTTATTTATGGCTTACACTCACGTTGCACACGATGCGGTGATTGGCGATAACGTTATTTTTGCAAATAATGCCAGTGTAGCAGGTCACGTTCATGTTGGTGATTGGGTTATTTTAGCGGGTAACTCAGGTGTGCATCAATTTTGTAAAATTGGTGCTCATGCATTTGTTGGTATGTATTCTGGTGTAAATAAAGACGTACCTCCTTTTGTTACCACCATTGGGATGCCAGCAGGCCCTGCTGCAATCAATACCGAAGGTATGAAACGCCGTGGTTTTGAAAGCGATGAGATAATGGCAGTACGCCGCGCGTACAAAGCGTTTTATCGCAAGAGCCTAGGCGTTGATGAAGCGATAGAATCGCTTTCAGAAGACGCTGAAAAATACCCTGCTGTGCAGCTGATGATTGATTTTGTTAAAAGCTCAGAGCGCGGTATTGTGCGTTAATAAAGAGCATTTTAATTTATAAAAAAAACCACCTTTGAGTAACCAAGGTGGTTTTTTATTAGCTGATATTTGATTAATAACTCAGCCATGAAGTGCATGTTGCTATGTTTATTAAATTCAGTCTCTACTCAGGCTTACCTTATTACACTCCCTACACATTTTCCTATAAAGTATAAATAATGAAACGGATAAAGTTAGTATTGCTTTCAATGCTATTGGTTATGTTAACTGCTTGTAGTACTGCGCCAAGGCAAATAAATAATCAACAAAGTGATATGTCAGAGCGAGGTAAAGCATCATTCTATGCAGACAAATATCATGGCAGAACCACGGCTAATGGCGAACGTTTTAGCCAACAGGCGGCAACGGCTGCGCATCTAAGACTCCCATTTGGTACAAAAGTGAAAGTTACCAATATTGCTAATAATAAGTCTGTAGTGGTCAGAATTAATGACAGGGGGCCTTATATTCGGGGGCGAATTATTGATTTATCTAAGGCG
The DNA here is from genome assembly GCF_000497975.1 of Pseudoalteromonas sp. TB41. Classification (NCBI taxonomy): domain Bacteria; kingdom Pseudomonadati; phylum Pseudomonadota; class Gammaproteobacteria; order Alteromonadales; family Pseudoalteromonadaceae; genus Pseudoalteromonas; species Pseudoalteromonas sp. TB41. The sequence continues at coordinate 74,358 of NZ_AUTH01000072.1, forward strand.
ATGTTTAAAAAAATAGCCGACCCTAAAGTCGGCGTTATTGATGTAACGGTCACCGTTATTGATAAAAGTAATACTGCTAAGGACTAGAAGCGGGTCGTTAACGCCACATAGTCAGGGTGTTCATTGAGCAATTGTTGATGTGAACCTTGAGCGATGATTTGTCCACTGTCTAACCAGATGACACTATCCATTTGCGATAACAACGCTGGATCATGAGTAATTGTTAATACACTAGCATGCTTTTTTAGCTGTAAAATACTGTTCATAACGGCTTGTTTAGAAATATTATCGAGCCCTTCAGTGGGTTCATCGAGCACTACAATGGCGGGTTGTTGCAGCAGCGCTTGTGCCAAGGCAATGCGTCTTGACTGGCCTTGAGAGACACTGCGTCCCCCTGTGCCTAAACGAGTATTTAAGCCTTCTTTTAGCGTGCTAAACCAGTTACCCAGCTCGGCTTGTTTTAACGCCGCTGTCATTTGTTGCGGTGTTGCATCAGGTGCCGCATAGGCAAGATTATCGCTTAATGTACCATCAAAAATATGATGCTGCTGGGCTAAAATATTTAATGTTTTTGCACGGCTTTCATTATTTAAATTATGCAGGTTTATTGTTTCTTTTTCGTTTTGTAAGCTAATTGCACCTTGTTGCAGAGGCCATAAACCGCTTAGTAAATTCACTAAGGTTGTTTTACCACTGCCGCTTCTACCAACAATCGCCACTTTATGCTTTGCAGGTAGCTCAAAACTCACATTATTTAATGCCTGCTTTTGGCCATAGTGGTAGCTAATTTTATCTAGCGAAAGTGTCCATTTTTTATTTTTTGAATCAATTACTTGTGACGGTACCTCGTTTTTCTTCAGTACTTTATCTTCAAGGGTAAATAGTCGCTCAGCTGCTTTTAATACATTAGGTAGTTCAATAAACGCGTTGGGTAGTAACAATACGCTTTCAAAACTGGCCAGTACAAACAAACTCAACATCGCCAATTCAACATTTACCATCTCGGCGCTAAACACCAGCGGCACAATAGTGACAATGCTGGCGAGCATAGCCAGTTGCACTATGAGTAAGCTCAAACCATCAGCATTGCCAAGAGCCTTATGACGAATAAATAATTGCTGATTATACTGCTTACTTAACTGATCACACTTAGTGAGTTGTTGGTTTCGAGCTTGGTAAATATTTAGTTCTCTAAGACCCGTTAAGGTATCAGATAGCTCAGCTCTTAATTGGGCGCTGAGTAATGTTTCTTGGTGGCTGTTTTTATCTAATTGTCTGCTCAATATAGCGGGTATAACCACCCCAATAACAACGATGCCCGTAAAGCAAATTAAGGCTACACTTGGGCTGTAAGCAGACATAAACAGCATAATAATAGGCACTGTTAGTAGAGCAACTAACATCGGCAGCAACACATTCAAATAAAATTTATCTAGTGCGTCTACATCATTTTGTAAGCGGTTAACTAAATCGGCACTGCGGCTCATAGCCAAATCAAGATTATTAAGTTTACTGAGTGTGGCGAACATATTTACTCGTATTTCACTTAACAATAAAAATGTGGCGTTGTGAGTAACTAAGCGTTCAGCGTAACGTGAAGCGGTGCGCACAATCGCCAAAAAACGAATGGTGCCAGCTGGGGTAAAGTAGTTCATATGGACGCCTGCAATTCCTGCGGCAGCCATAGAAGCTAAAAACCAGCCGGAAATAGCGAGTAAGCCTACATTAGCTAGCACCGTGAGTGACGCTAGAAACGTCCCTAAAAGCATCGCTTTATAATGAGGGCGGCACAATTTAAGTAAACGAATAAAGTTAGTCATTAGTCGCTCCATGTTGCGCTGTTTGCAGCAGCTTTGCAAATTCGCCAGCTTGCTGGCTGAGCGTTATAAAGTCGCCTTGCTGAGCGATGGCACCGTTTTCCATAACGATAAGTTGTTTGGCATTTCTTACTGTATTTAAGCGGTGCGCTATGGTGATCACTAAGTGTTCTTTTGCATACTCAGCAATAGCGTTTTGAATGAGTTGCTCGGTTTGGCTATCTAAATGAGCGGTTGGCTCATCGAGCATTAGAATAGGGGCGTGTTTTAAAAATGCACGAGCTAATGCTATACGCTGTTTTTGCCCGCCAGATAGCCCTTCACCTTGCTCACCTATTAAGGTGTTAAAGCCATCGGGTAGCTCGTTAATAAATTCCAGCGCACCTGCTTGCTCTGCAGCATGTACAAGTGCTTCATATGAAGCGTCTGGGTTACCTAATTTTATGTTGGCGGCTAGGGTGTCGTAAAATAAGGTTGGCTTTTGTGGGATCCAGGCAATGTTTTGTTGTAATTGGCTTATATCGGCTGTCGTCAATGGTTGTTGGTCAATGGATATGTGTTGTATTACTTCTGGGTGAAAACCAAGCATGCAATCAAGTAGGGTGCTCTTACCTGAGCCGCTAGCTCCCACAATGGCTACTAGTCCTGTGCTTGGCAGGGTTAAATTAATATTATTAATTCCCTCATTGCTATTAGGGTAACTAAAATTGAGATCATGGACGCTGATAGTGCTGTTACCCTCCATGTTTATATGAGCTGTGTGGTTATTATTTTTTGATGGCAGTGGTGCATTTAAAATGATTAGCATATCTGCAGCAGCACTAATTCCTTGTAAGCGCGCATGATAATGGCTGCCTAATTGGCGAAGCGGTAAGTAAAATTCAGGTGCTAGCAGCAATACTACAAAGCCGGTTGCAAAATCGAGCGTGCCAAAAAATAATCTAAAACCAATAATAACCGCTACCAGTGCCACACTAATTGTGGCTAAAAATTCCAGTGCAAAAGAAGATAAAAAAGCAATTTTTAACACGCTTAGCGTTGCATGCCTAAAATCATCTGAAATTTGGGCTATTTGCTTTAGCTCTTTGCGCGTAGCATTAAACAATTTTAGTTGGGTAAGCCCTTGTATGCGGTCAAAAAAGTAGTTGCCTAATACCGCCAGTTGTTGCCAGCGCTTTTGGTTAAGCGCTTCTGCCTTATGACCAACTAGAATCATAAAAAACGGAATAAGTGGTGCGGTTAATAAAAATATCAGTCCCGCTTTATAATCGGTCGGAAATATAACCACTAATATTGCCAGAGGAATAAGCGCACTATAGGCAACCCCTGGTAAGTACTTTGCATAGTAGTCATGCAGTGCTTCTACACCATTGTGCAGCGTGTTGAGCGTAGCGCCTTGGCCGTGTTGCTCTATATAACTTGGCCCAAGTAGCGTGAGTTTATCGAGTAAAGTTTGGCGAATAGCCGATTTGATTTTAAGCGCTGCAAATGCGCTTAAGCGCTCACTTAACGCTAAAAAAATGGCGCGCAGTAAAATAATACCCGCTAAAGGCCATAAATAGTGGGTTACTTGGGCTAAACTATGCCCTTCAAACATCACCTCATGAATGGTTTGCGCGAGTAAGTAAGCTCCTGCAATCATTAAAATTGCATTAACTGTTCCAAGTGCAATGCTTAGCTTTAACCACATTGCCGCCGGTTTACTCTGCTGCTTTAAAAAAGCGCGCAGGGGTTGTTGCTGCGCGCGATTAGGTCGGGGGTTAGTCGTCATTATGAGTTGTATTATGCTCGTTTAATAAATCATGGGTGGCTTGTTCATCATCAGCAATGCTGTTTTTATTTTGATGAAACTCATACCACATTACATTTATTACGCCTAAGGTACAGGCAAGTAATACACCTAAAATCCACGCGAAATACCACATAATTTAGTCTCCTTAATAGCTGCCGTGAGGGTTGTTTTCAATTTCATCAACCGTCACTCTGCGCCACATTTTTACATAACACCACGTGGTGTAGGCTAAAATGAGTGGCACAAATATAACCACAGCAATAAACATAACATTGAGTGTTCTGTGGCTTGATACAGCATCCCAAATGGTTAAGCTAATATCAGGGTTGTTACTTGAGGGCATGATAAATGGGAATAACGAAACGCCCGCGGTCATAATCACTCCAATTAACATCACACTGGTTGCCAGTAAGCCTAAAGCGGGTTTATTTACTTTAGAAAACAGCAGTGCACACAGTGCCATTGCAAATGCCAAAATAGGGAAGGTCATTGTCCATGGGCGTTCGCTGTAGTTATTAAGCCATGCGCCTTGGGCGGTTGTGACTACTTTTGCCAGTGGATCTGCATGGCCTTGAGTATCACCCATAGAAACAATTTGATAGCCCGTTAGGTTGGCAACCCACACACCAGCCGCCGCAAATAACACTATAAAGGCAAGTAATGAGTAGCGACCGTATTGTCCTGAGCGCTCAGCGACCTGATCTGCGGTGCGCAGTTGTAGCCACATTCCCGCGTGTGCAATTAACATGGTAATACTAACTAAGCCGGCAATGAGCGCAAACGGATTAAGTAAAGCAAAAAACGACCCTTGGTAACTGACTCTTAATAAATTATCGATATTAAACGGTACACCCAAAAACAAGTTACCAAACGCGACACCAAATACCAGCGCAGGTATGGCACTACCGGCAAACAAGCCCCAGTCCCAGTTATTACGCCAGCGTTTAGAGTCAACTTTAGAGCGATAATCAAAGCCAAGAGGCCTAAAAAATAATGCAAATAACACCAGCATCATGGCAAAGTAAAAACCAGAAAACGCTGCCGCATAAACCATAGGCCACGCTGCAAACAAAGCACCGCCTGCAGTAATAAACCATACTTGGTTACCATCCCAGTGGGCACCAATGGTATTAATAACGGTACGCCGTTCACTGTCTGTTTTGCCCACAATACGCAGTAACATGGCAACGCCCATATCCATACCATCGGTAATGGCAAAACCAATTAACAGCACACCAATAATTAACCACCAGAGCATTTTTAATGTTTCATAATCAAAAATCATGATAGTTCTCCTTTAGCAGCCGTGCTGTGATCAGGTAATTCAAAATGGTACTTACCGGTATGCAAAGAGCTTGGGCCTTGCTTAATAAATTTAATCATTAACCATGCTTCAACAATCGCCAATCCAGTATAGAAAACAATAAAACCAGTTAAGCTAATTAAAATATCATTTACCGTCAGCGATGACGTTGCTAAAAAGGTCGGTAATACTTCAGAAATAGCCCATGGCTGGCGGCCATATTCAGCCACAATCCAACCAAATTCAATAGCAATCCAAGGCAGAGGAATGCTCAATACCGCCGCCCACAACAACCAACGTTTTTGTTCAATAATACGATGGGCGTTGTAATAAAAAGAGAGAATAAACACGCCAAGCATAATTACGCCACAGCCAACCATAATCCTAAATGACCAAAACATAGGGCCCACTTTAGGGAAGGAGTCTTTAACGGCTTGTTGTATTTGTGCCTCGCTGGCATCTACCACATTAGGAGTGTAACGTTTAAGTAATAAGCCATAGCCTAAATCATCTTTGACGTTATCAAACTTTTCGATATTTGCAGGGGTATCGTCACCTGCGCGAAGTTTTTCTAGGTATTCATAAGCAATCATGCCATTGCGAATACGCTTTTCGTGTTTTTTCTCAAGATCTGAAATACCAATCACTTGCTCATCAAGTGAGCGAGTTGCAATAATCCCTAATGCGTAGGGAATTTTTACTGCAGCATGAGTGACTTGCTCTTCTGAGTCAGGGAAACCTATTGCAGTAAAGGCTGCTGGAGCTTCTTCTGTATGCCATTCAGCTTCTATTGTCGCGAGTTTTACTTTTTGTACTTCACCGACTTCGTAACCAGATTCATCACCGAGTAAAATAACACACAAAATAGAGGCTAAACCAAAGCCAGACGCCACCGAGAACGACCGTTTAGCAAATGCCAAATCACGTCCTTTTAATATGTACCAGCTACTAATTCCAAGTACAAACATAGAGGCGGCCACATAACCTGCAGACACAGTATGAATAAACTTAACTTGAGCTACCGGGTTAAATACCAGCTCTGCAAAACTAGTCATTTCCATACGCATGGTTTGATAGTTAAACTCAGCCCCTACTGGATTTTGCATCCACGCATTAGCGACTAAAATCCACAGCGCAGACATATTTGTGCCCAGCGCCATTAAAAATGTGACCCCTAAATGCTGGCGTTTAGAGAGCCTATCCCAACCTAAAAAGAACATTCCCACAAAGGTTGATTCTAAAAAGAAGGCCATTAAGCCTTCAATGGCCAGTGGCGCACCAAATACATCACCCACATAATGCGAGTAATACGACCAGTTAGTACCAAACTCAAATTCCATGGTGAGGCCCGTCGCCACGCCAATAGCAAAGTTAATACCAAATAACTTGCCCCAAAACTTAGTCATATCACGATAAATTTCGCGACCGGTCATAACATAAACCGATTCCATGATAACTAAAATCCAGGTCATACCGATTGTTAACGGCACAAATAAAAAATGAAATAGAGCGGTGACAGCAAACTGTAATCGCGATAGATCCACAAAGGTTTCATCTATCATTTTTGGCTCCTTTGGTTGTGATGCAGTGACAGCACAAAGCAATTGTTAATGTTTTAATAAACTTTCAGTAATTTCTGAAAGTTTGCATCATTATTAGCGTTTGTACAATTTTTGTCAATATGTATATTAGAAAACTTTAATATACTATGACATTACATCAGTCTATAAAATACGCAATCATCAATTAAGAGTAAGTTAGAAAAAAGTGGTGTGTTTTAAGCGTTTAACCTAGCCTTAAAACACGGTAAACTAATCGGTATGAATGCCGGGTTTACTTGTGAAAAAATAGCAAATGAAAAAAGATAAAAAACAACTACGAATTGGTATTGTGGCAGGTGAACTGTCGGGCGATATTTTAGGTGAAGGGCTCATAAAAGCGCTTAAAATACACTTTCCTGATGCCACTTTTGAAGGTATTGCAGGCCCTAAAATGCAAGCTCAAGGCTGCAAAACGCTGTTTGATATGGATGAGTTGTCGGTTATGGGCTTGGTTGAAGTCCTAGGCCGTTTACCGCGCTTGCTAAAAATCCGCAAACAACTCGTGCAGCACTTTGTTAATAACCCTCCTGATGTATTTATTGGTATTGATGCGCCGGACTTTAATTTACGTGTAGAAAAACCGTTAAAAGATGCAGGCATCAAAACCGTGCAATACGTAAGCCCTTCAGTGTGGGCGTGGCGTGAAAAACGTATTCACACTATAAGTGCAGCAACTAACTTAGTATTGGCTTTATTGCCTTTTGAAAAAGAATTTTACGACAAACACCAAGTACCGTGTACTTTTGTAGGCCATACATTAGCTGACGACATTGCACTTAAGCACGACGATAGCCAAGCCCGCAGCCAACTAGGCTTAAGTGCTGATGATAAGGTGTTAGCGTTATTGCCCGGGAGCCGGGGCTCAGAAGTGGGCTTGTTAAGCGAAACTTACATAAAAACAGCGACGCAGTTACAAGCGCAGAACCCTGCATTAAAAGTCGTGGTGCCACTGGTGAACGAAAAGCGCAAAGCGCAGTTTATTGCTATTTTAAATGCCACAGCGCCCTCACTTAATGTTAACTTACTGGATGGGCAATCAAATTTAGCCATGCAAGCCGCCGATGCTATATTGCTTGCATCAGGTACAGCAACGCTTGAGGGCATGTTATATAAAAAGCCAATGGTGGTTGGTTATAAAATTAAACCCATGAGTTACTGGATTTTTAAAACCTTATTTACCTTTAATATTAAATATTTTTCGCTACCCAATTTATTGGCAGATGAAGAGTTAGTACCAGAGTTTTTACAAAGTGAGTGTAATGTCGCTAACTTAACAGCAGCACTTACCCCTATGCTCAATAGCGATAATAAAGAATTAAAAGCACGCTTTTTAGCCATACATGAAAAAATTAGATTAGATGCAAGTAAACAAGCTGCAAATGCAGTGGCGGAGTTAATAGATGCAAATTGAACGACCCAATGTAACCTTAATAGCCGGTGTGGATGAAGTTGGTCGTGGACCGCTGGTGGGTGATGTGGTTACAGCCGCTGTTATTTTAAATCCCGCTAAACCGATTGCTGGCCTTGCCGACTCTAAAAAATTAACCGATAAAAAGCGCCAATTATTAGCCATCGAAATAAAAGAAAAAGCACTGTGTTACGCCATTGGCCGTTGTAGCCCCAGTGAAATAGATGAGTTAAATATATTACAAGCCACTATGCTTGCTATGAGCCGCGCGGTGGAAGCGCTTAGCACAGTGCCTGAATTTGTGTTTGTAGATGGAAACCGCCTTCCTAAATTAGCCATGCCCGCACAAGCGGTGGTAAAAGGCGATAGCCTAGTTGCTGAAATATCAGCCGCGTCTATTTTAGCAAAAGTTGCCCGGGATGATGAAATGATTGAACTTGATGCACGCTACCCACAATATGGGTTTGCAGGGCATAAGGGGTATCCAACTAAGGCACATTTTGCAGCGCTTGAACAATACGGTGCGATAGATGAGTATCGCAAGAGCTTTAAACCTGTGCAGCGTGTGCTTGCGCTTTCGGGTAAGGAGTAATTATGGCGGCTCCTGAATTTGTTCATCTAAGAGTTCACTCAGACTTTTCAATGGTTGATGGTTTGGCAAAAACCAAACCAATCGTCGCTAAAGCACAAGAGCTTGAAATGCCAGCGTTGGCAATTACCGATCAAATGAACTTTTGTGGTCTGGTGCGTTTTTATGGCGCAGCGCATAATGCGGGTATTAAGCCGATTGTTGGTGCGGATTTTTGGGTACGTAGCCCAGAATTCCCCGACGAACCAAGCCGATTAACATTATTAGCCAAAGATAACATTGGCTATAAAAATATTACTTTATTGATCTCTAAAGCCTATCAACGTGGCCATGTTTTTCATCGCCCTGTCATTGACCGTGAGTGGTTAGTTGATTTAAAAGAGGGGCTTATCATACTCTCGGGCGCCAAAGATGGCGATTTAGGAAAAGCCTTAATAAAAGGTAACCCCGCTATTGTTGAGTCGGTGGTCAGTTTTTATAAACAGCATTTTAGCGATCATTATTATATAGAGCTTATTCGTACCAACCGTGCTCAAGAAGAAAATTATTTGCACATGGCGGTGGAGCTTGCAACAAATGAGCAATTGCCAGTAGTGGCCACCAATGAAGTGGTATTTTTAAAACCTGAAAACTTTGAAGCCCATGAAATTCGTGTGGCTATTTTTGATGGTTACACTCTAGATGATAAACGCCGACCAAAGCGTTTTTCACAAGAGCAATACCTAAAAACGCCAGAACAAATGGCAGAGCTATTTAGTGATATTCCAGAAGCGCTACAAAATACCGTAGAAATTGCAAAGCGCTGTAATGTAACCGTGCAATTAGGTGAGTATTTCCTACCAGATTACCCGACGGGCTCACTAAAAATTGATGAGTTTTTGGTTAAAGTGTCACAAGACGGCCTTGAAGAACGATTACAGTTTTTATTTCCTGACGAGCAAGAACGTCAAGAAAAACGTGGCGAATACGATGAACGTTTAAAAATAGAACTTGATGTAATTAACCAAATGGGATTCCCTGGTTACTTCTTGATCGTAATGGAGTTTATTCAGTGGAGTAAAGATAACAATATTCCAGTAGGCCCAGGGCGTGGTTCAGGTGCGGGTTCATTAGTGGCTTATGCCCTTAAAATTACCGACCTTGATCCGCTCGAATTTGACCTACTCTTCGAGCGATTCTTAAACCCTGAACGTGTTTCTATGCCCGACTTTGACGTCGACTTTTGCATGGATAGGCGTGATGAAGTAATTGATCATGTATCGGCCTTGTATGGCCGTGACGCGGTATCGCAAATTATTACCTTTGGTACTATGGCAGCAAAAGCGGTAATACGCGATGTAGGCCGGGTACTTGGTCATCCGTATGGGTTTGTCGATCGTATTTCTAAGCTTATTCCGGGCGACCCTGGGATGACACTGGCTAAAGCATTTGACGTAGAACCCCGTTTGCAAGAAGCCTACGACGGCGATGAAGAAGTTAAAGACTTAATCGACATGTGTCGTATTCTTGAGGGCTGTACGCGTAATGCCGGTAAACATGCCGGGGGGGTTGTAATATCGCCGACCACCATTACCGATTTTGCGGCGCTCTATTGCGATGACGAAGGCAAGTTTCCTGTTACCCAGTTTGATAAAAACGATGTAGAAACCGCCGGTTTAGTTAAGTTTGACTTTTTAGGCTTACGTACGCTCACCATATTACAGTGGGCGCTGGATATGACCAATGAGCGCTTAAAGCGTGAAGGCAAACAGCCGGTCGATATCAACACCATTCCATTGGATGATAAAAAAAGTATAGAGTTACTGCTGCGCGCTGAAACCACCGCGGTATTCCAGCTAGAATCACGCGGCATGAAAGACCTAGTCCGCCGATTAAAGCCCGATTGCTTTGAAGATATGATAGCCCTAGTGGCCTTGTTCCGCCCAGGTCCACTGCAATCAGGCATGGTAGATAACTTCATCGACCGAAAGCTCGGCAGAGAAGAAATCTCATACCCCGATGCGCAATACCAACACGAAAGTTTAAAGCCGATTCTTGAGCCGACATACGGCATTATTTTGTATCAAGAACAAGTTATGCAAATAGCGCAGGTGCTGGCCGGTTATACACTGGGTGGCGCTGATATGTTACGTCGTGCTATGGGTAAGAAAAAGCCTGAAGAAATGGCAAAACAGCGCTCAACCTTTGAAGAAGGCGCACGTAACAACGGTATTGACGGCGAACTGGCAATAAAAATATTTGACTTGGTTGAAAAGTTTGCGGGTTACGGTTTTAACAAATCTCACTCAGCAGCTTATGCATTAGTATCGTATCAAACGCTGTGGATGAAAACGCATTATCCGGCCGAGTTTATGGCGGCGGTAATGTCGGCTGATATGGATAACACCGACAAAATAGTAACGCTGGTGGATGAGTGTGAAAACATGAAACTCACTTTGTTACCGCCCGATGTAAACGCGGGTGAATACAAGTTTACTGTTAACCTTCAAGGTGAAATTGTTTACGGCATAGGGGCAATTAAAGGCGTAGGTGAAGCGCCGGTTGATGCCATATTAGAGGCGCGAGCAAAAGGCGGCCCATTTAAAGACCTATTTGATTTTTGTGCGCGTGTTGATTTAAAACGCTTAAATAAACGCGTTACCGAGAAATTAATTTATGCAGGCGCATTAGACCAACTAGGGCCTGAAAAAACTCAGCCAGGGCGAGCAACACTATTAGCCAGCTTAAAAGATGCGATGCGCGCAGCCGATCAGCACAACAAAGCTGAATTATTAGGGCAAAGTGATTTATTTGGTTTATTGGCTACAGAGCCTGATGAAGTAGAGCAAGCGTTTATAAAAGCAACACCGCTTACGGATAATCAGTGGCTTGATGGCGAAAAAGACACCCTAGGCCTTTATTTAACCGGACATCCTATAAACCAGTATCGACGAGAGCTTGGGCATTATACCAGTGGGCGACTCATCGACTTACAACCAACTAATCGTGATGTAGTCTCAACCGGAGCAGGTTTAGTGATTGCAGCGAGAACCTTAATTAATAAAAAAGGAAATCGTTGGGGGCTGATAACTTTAGATGACAAAAGCGCCCGAATTGATGTACGCTTGTTTCCAGAACAGTTTGAAATGTACCAAGATATGTTGCAAATCAACAATATTTTGGTGATATCCGGACAGGTCAGCTTTGATAACTTCTCTGGTGGTATTACAATGACCGCCAGAGAAATAAACACCATTGCTCAGGCGCGTGAAAAGCGTATAAAAGCGATTAAGATGACGCTGAATATGGTGCAGATCGAGGCTGGTTTCTTCGATAAATTACAAAAAGTACTCGAACCATACAAAATGGGAACGTGTCCGATCAAGGTATATTATCAACGCCCCGATGCGTTGGTGCAATTAACCCTAGGGATCGAATGGTGTGTTACGCCAAGTGACGACTTAATTCATAAGTTATCGCTGATGGCAGCGCAAAATGTAGAACTAGAATTTAACTAATTAGGTAGTTTAGAGCATGAGCCTCAATTATCTTGATTTTGAGCTTCCAATTGCAGAATTAGAAGCAAAAATTGAAGAATTACAAAATGTAAGCCGCGCTGGCGAATTAGACCTTGGATTAGAAGAGGAAGTCAGTAAACTTAAAGAAAAGAGCGCACAAATGAAGGAGAAAATTTTCTCTGAACTAGGCGCTTGGCAAGTATCACAGTTAGCACGTCATCCGTTGCGTCCTTATACTCGAGATTATATCGAGCGTATTTTTACGGAATTTGACGAATTTGCGGGTGATCGCACGTTTGCTAACGACCCTGCCATTTTAGGCGGCGTAGCCCGTTTAGATGGTGAGCCAGTAATGGTGATCGGTCAGCAAAAAGGCCGTGGTACTGCTGAAAAAATCAAACGTAATTTTGGCATGCCAAAACCTGAAGGTTACCGTAAAGCATTGCGCTTAATGGAAATGGCAGAGCGTTTTAAAATGCCAATCATGACCTTTATCGACACCCCAGGTGCATACCCTGGTGTTGGCGCTGAAGAGCGTGGTCAGTCTGAAGCAATTGCACGTAACCTAAAAGTAATGGCCGCACTTAAAGTACCAACAATTTGTACTGTTATTGGTGAAGGTGGTTCAGGTGGTGCATTAGCCATTGGTGTGGGCGACAGAGTAAACATGTTGCAATACAGCACTTACTCGGTTATTTCACCAGAGGGTTGTGCCTCTATTTTATGGAAAAGTGCTGACAAAGCACCATTGGCTGCAGAGGCAATGGGTGTAACAGCAGAGCGTGTTAAAGAGCTAGATTTAATTAATAATTTAGTTGAAGAGCCTCTAGGCGGCGCGCACCGTAATTATGATGCGATGGCACGTAACTTAAAAGTACGCCTTAAGCGAGATTTAGCAGACCTACAAGCGTTATCGCTTGAAGAGATGCTTGACCAACGTTACAAGCGTTTAATGTCGTTTGGTTATTGTTAAAAATAGCTAAATATAGAAAAAAGCCGCCTATGCGGCTTTTTTTGTTTTAAAATACCGTAACGTAGAGCCTTTATTGTTCGGGTTATTAGCAATTTACTCATTGGGTATATTAATGCACAAAACACCTATTTATCTGCAGGTAAAAAAATCCCTTAATCACTACTTAGAAAATGGGCAATTCACATTTACAGTAGCCTTATCTGGTGGGGTAGACTCGGTGGTGCTGTTGCAGGTAATGCATGCGTTAAAACAGCAGTGCCCGCAATTAGATTTAAGTGCAATTTATGTCAATCATGGCTTAAGTGATAACGCCCATCACTGGCGGCAATTTTGCCATGCACGCTGTGAGCAGCTTTCAATTGATTTTAAGGCGGCAAACGTCATTATTGAGCCGAAATCGCGCACCAGTATTGAAGCGCAGGCTCGCGAAGCGCGTTATCAAGCGCTTGATGAACACAGCCCAAGTGATAGTGTCATTTTGTTAGGCCAGCATTTAAACGACCAAGTAGAGACATTTCTACTTCGTTTAAAGCGCGGCTCAGGCTTAAAAGGGCTCGGCGCTATGCAGCAAACTCGCGTGCTTGAAAGTGGCCGTGAGTGCTACAGGCCATTACTTGGGGTAAAACGCAGCGACATAGAAGCGTTTGCTCAGCAATTTAATATTAGCCATATTACTGATGAGTCAAACTCCAATGAACGCTTTGATCGTAATTTTTTGCGTCAACAAATCGTGCCTAAGTTGGCTGAGCGTTTTACTGGGTTTGAGCAGTGTACAGCCCGTAGTATAGAATTATTACAACAGCAACAAGCACTGCTTGATGAATATACCCAGCAAGATCTCGCACAGTGTATTAACCAACATCAGGCGCTTAATATACAAAATATGGCTCATTACAGCGCTATTCGCATTGCGAATCTTCTGCGCGCATGGCTGGCTTTATTTACTCATACCATGCCTTCGCAAAAACAGTTAATGCAAATAATGAGTCAGGCTATTCATGCCAAAGCTGATGCGCAAATGGTTATTGAGCTAAGCGATGGACAAATACGCCGTCATCAAGGTTATCTGTATTTTGTGCAACCGACGCCTTTAGCCGTTAATATTGAACGCGTAACAAATCACGAATTAGTGCTGAATGACGGACAAATACTACAATGCCTGCAGGGAGTGGGTATACGCGCCCCTAAACTTGATGAACAAGTCAGTGTTCGTTTTAACTGTAATAGTGCGCGTATTAAACCACTCAAAAAACCAGGCAGTAATAGCCTTAAACATTGGTTTAAAGATGAAAAAGTAGCCCCTTGGCTGCGTGCTCATATTCCATTAATTTTTTACAATGATGAGCTAGTTCAAGTGGTTGGTTATTTTGTTAGTGATAACCATAAAGATGAGAATGGAGTTATTTGGGAGTATAAATCATGAGTCAACAACCTCATGTTGGGCTGTCGCTTATAAATAAGGCACCTACTGGCATATTAATTACGCTATTGATTGCGGTTTTAGCGAATGTATTTTTAACCCTTAATATAATTACATTAGGCTACGCTGTGTTGGGCGGTATGGTATGTGCCGCCATTTTACTTGCCTATTGGTTAGGTAAAGGGGGCGTATTTTTCATTTTAGGGGTGAGTATGCCCTTACTGTTAGTGCTTTTTACACCGCTTGCGACAATTGCCGCATTGCTTAATTTACTCAGTGGCTTCTTTTTTGGCTTTTGCGCCATGTTGCTCATTTATAAGCACGTGATATTAAAAAAGTAGCGTAAAAAAGCCCAGCGGGGGAGGCTAGGCTTTTTAAAAATAATGTTTTTATTACTTAATAGGCTTTTGCGCAGTTTCGCCCAGATGCTTTTGCTTTATATAAGCCTTTATCTGCGCGAGAAAATATCTCGTTCTGGCAATCGTCGCTATTAGTCAGCGTAAAACCAATACTGGCTGTGACGTTGTATTTAGACATAATCGGTGAGTTTCTGACTAAACGCATAATACGTTCAGCCACCACTTTATTGGTGGTAAAAGCCGGGTCTTCGATTAATATTGAAAACTCATCGCCACCAAAGCGAAATACCGAATCAGTCCCCCTAATACTACTAGATAAAACCGCAGCAAACTCGATTAAAACGTCATCGCCAATTTTGTGACCATAGTTGTCATTTACTTGCTTAAAATTATCTAAATCAAGCAGCATTAAACTAAACGAATGACCGTTACGTCGATGATTTTCAAGCTTTTGTAGCAACATGTCATTAAATTGACTACGGTTGTTTAATCCGGTTAATGAATCTTTTGTGGCTAACCTTAATACACGGTTATACATAAGCGCATTACGCAATGGATAAATTAGTACACTATGAAAGTGTTGTAGCTTTTTCTCAATAGCCGCACTAAGCGGATACTTTGTATAATAAGTTAATGTGCCTAAGTACTCATTTTCAACTTTTAAATCAAACGAGTACGCTGGATTTTCAACATCACTATTGGGTGTTTTTACATCAATACTTGTTGCTTTAAAATGCACACCAGAAAAATTAAGCAGTTGTCTTGCAAAATTTGCAAACGTTCCTAAAATATCTTCTAAAACTAAGCTCGTTTGCAGTTTAGCTGCTAGCTCATGCAGTGCTGTCGGTGTATTGCTATTATATTGCTCTGCTGAGAACGGCAAAAATTCGCCGCGACCAGAGATACGTTGTGTCAAAATATGAACGTTTTCCACTATTTCTTCCCCCTATAGTATTACTTTTTATAACTAAGCAGGTTATATGCCATATTTACATTCTGGCTGAAACTTATACGGTTGCTATAGTTAAGTTACATTCCATTGATTGCTTATAAGGATTGCATTGCAAAATATTAATGCTCAGGTTTTTGGACTTTTAGTTGCTGCGGTTCTATTTGTATGGCTATTTAAGCGAATAGGGCTTCCCCCTGTATTAGCTTATTTAGCGGTAGGTTTACTAGCTGGTGGCCATGGCGTTGGTTGGATGGCACAAAGCCATGAAATGGACTTTATTGCTGAGCTGGGTATTGTGTTTTTGTTATTTAGTTTAGGGCTGGAGTTTTCTGTATCGCGCTTAATGGCAATGCGAAATATCGTATTTGGCTTAGGCTCATTGCAAGTCATAGTCAGCAGTATCTTGCTTATTTTAATCCTTTATTTATTAAATTTTAGTTTATTAACTAGTTTTACCATCGGCATTATTATTATGCTCTCCTCTACGGCGGTGGTTGCTAAATTATTAAAAGAGAGTGGTGATTTAAATAAACGCCGAGGGCAATTGGCAATCGGTGTTTTACTATTTCAAGACATTGCGGTTGTGCCGTTACTCATTATTTTGCCATTATTTGCCAGCAGTGATCCCAATAGTATTGGTTGGGCATTACTGTTTGCGCTGACTAAAGGCGCGTTTGTGTGTGTATTGCTATGGGCTATTGGCAAGTGGGTTTTGCCCAAGGTGTTTAAAGAAGTGGCACTAGCACGAAGCGATGAGCTGTTTGTATTAACCACGTTATTGGTGTCTTTGTTTGCAGGGTTACTCACATACTCTTTTGGTTTATCGATGGCATTAGGGGCTTTTTTAGCAGGCATGATGCTAGGGGAGAGCCACTATCGTCATCAATTAGAGGCCGATATTCGCCCGTTTCGCGATATTCTCATGGGGTTATTTTTTGTAACCGTGGGGATGCAGTTAGACATTGGTTTTGTTGTTGATCATGCGGGTATTATTATTGTTGCCTTGATGGGCATCTTAATCTTAAAAATTGCCGTAGTGATGTTATCTTCTTTATTTATGGGAGAGCGAAAACAAGATGCGTTAGCGTGCGCTATAATGTTGTGGCAAATGGGTGAGTTTGGCTTTGTGTTAATTGCACTCGCTGCACAGCATAACTTGCTGAGCGTTGAGCAAGTATCATTTTTAATTGCCATGGGCGTAATTTCTATGGCGCTTACGCCCTATTTAATTGATAAAACCCCTTTTATTTTGAAACGACTAGGCATGTTAGAGCGCGCAAAGTTTGCCTTTGAAGACGAGCTTCAAAGTAGCACTCTTTATCATAACCATGTGGTGATATGCGGTTTTTCTCGAGTAGGACAAACTATTGCCCGCTTTTTATCCCCAGAGGCAATTGATTATGTGGCAATAGAGAGCGACCCCATTTTAGTACAAGAAGGAAAAGCGGCGGGCGAGCCTTTAATATTTGGTCATGTTGAGCAAAAAGATATTTTAAAGTGTGCGGGGGTAGAGCGAGCGCGACTAGTCATTATTACTTTTACCGAATTTCAACAAACTCAAATAGTCATTAATGCCATTAAACAGGTTGCACCTAAGGTTAAAATACTCATAAGAACCCGTGATGATAGTCAGTTAGAGCGCTTAAAAGCGCTAGGGGTTACTGAGGTTGTGCCTGAGGCGCTTGAAGCAAGCTTAATGTTGGTGTCGCATGTTTTGTCAATGTCTGGTGTGCCAATGAGCCGTATTATTCGCCGTGTTAGTAGTGAGCGACGAAACCGTTATAAATTATTGCAAAGCTTTTTTGCCGGCGAAAATATTGACAGCGATACCAACTTGCCAGAGCGTTTAGAGTATTTACATGTAATAGCCTTACCAGATAAAGCATTTGCGGTTAATAAAGCAATTAGCGAACTCAATTTAGCAAAAAGAAAAGTGCTAATTAAGGCGCTTCGCCGCGAGGGCGAAGAAATAGACACACCACAAGAACACACAATATTGTATGCTAATGATATTCTAGTGCTGCAAGGTAAACCACGGCGTGTAGAACGTGTTGAGCATTATTTACTTGATGGTATAGAGTAGCCCATCAAGCAAAAAAACTTACTCTAGCTCTAAGAACTTTCTGATTTCAGGGAGTTGTTTCATACCATCGTCGTATCCGATTTGAATTAAATGCTGGGTGTAGCGTTTTTCAAATAACAAATAGCTGGTCAAACTCGACTGAGAGCGCTTTTTTACCCCGATCATACGTAATAAAACTTTTATCGCCCAAGGCATATCATCGTAATACTGCGCGGCAATGGCATTGAAGTTTTGCGATGGATTAATAATAAAGCTATCTATTTGTTTCAATTCTTGATGCTTATGCTTATTGGGCAGTAAACCGAGTGTGCGGTTTATTCTGTCCAAGCGCTCTAAATCAGATTGCATAGTGTCGGTAAATACACTGTCGAGTAAATGCCCTGCCACGTCCGAAAGCCCTGGGAAATGTGCAGAGTACCCTGGAGGATGTGGCTCTTTGGGTTGATCAACCCCAATAATAAATATTTTATTTGCCCCTAAGTGAATAGAGGGGCTTAAAGGTGAAAGCTGATGTATTGAGCCATCGCCAAAGTAATGGTTATAAATATTCACACTTGGAAACACCATAGGAATGGCACTTGAGGCCATTAGGTGTTCAACATTGATACGAGTAGCGCGTCCTTCGCGCTTGGCTCGTTGCCAAGAATGCTGCGTATTTGACTGAAAAAAAGCAACAGAATCGCCAGTAGTATAACTGGATGCAGTGATAGACAGCGCCTCTAAATAGTCACGGTGTAAATTACGCTCAATACGATGTAAATCCAGTATATCGTTTAACAGTTTTCTAAGTGGTCGGTTATTTAACAAGCTTGCTGGTGGATGGTTTATATGCTCTGACTGGAAACTGGTTAAAATATTACGGGTAATATGACCAAACACACTTAAAAAGTCGCTTTTATATACCATCGAAGTTGAAAAGTTTTTCCAAACTGTTTCTAGTTTTCTTACCGCTAAATGCATACATGAGGCGTAACATGCTAAGGCCGCAGAATTAATTGCACCGGCAGAGGTGCCATTTATCACTCTAAAGGGGAGCGGGGCGGTTCTGGGCATACTTTGCGCCAACGCTTTCAAAACACCCACTTGATAAGCCGCTCGGGCACCACCACCTGTTAGTAATAAGGCAATTTTAGGTTTACTAGGATCGACTTGCTTAATTTTCATGTTAGGTATTTAAACTGTTCGCTGTCTTTACTTTATTTATTTACTGTAAGTCTTTAAGCTAGAAGAATCAAAGGATATGTTAGAGTCTATTTATCTTTCGAGGTTGAATTTTTAGTAGTGTGTTTGTTTTTTAGGCAAGGCTGAGCCTATGTATTGTGGTTACTTCCCAAAAATAGGCGATAACGTAGCTTAAAAATTAAACATCCTCTACCCAAGGGGGCTGAACAAATTTTAATCCGGAAAGGTCAACAGACCCTACTTATTAATGAATATTAGTGTAAGTTAGGAATTAAATCTGTTTAGAGTACTCTAAACGGTATCGCATTTTTATATTTATGGAGTTCGTATGTCAGATAAACCATCAAAATCAGATGTTCAAAAACGTCCACCGAATAACAACCTTATCTTCGCAGGGGTTATTTTATTAATCATTATTATTGCCGCCGCGTTTGTATTATTAAAACCAAGCGAAGCCCCAGAAACAGTTATGCAGGTTGAAGAACCCATAAAAGAGCAACCCGTTATGGAGCTAAAACCTGAAAACGACCCAGTGGTCGGTGCACCATCGGTTAAGCCAGAAAAACCTGAAGAGTTAGCAGTGCCAACACAGCGCCCAGACGTTGAGCCAGAGTCTGAGGTTGTGCCTTTACCAACATTAAATGACAGTGATCCTGTCGTGGTTGCAAAATTAGATGAATACTTAGGCGATGCGGCAATGAGCCTAGTGTTAAACGATGATGTTATTCGTCGTGGTGTGGTGTTTATCGATAACTTAGCAAAAGGTAAGGTAGCTAAGAAACATACCCCAGTTGTAAAGTTAGAAGAAGGTTTTAGCGTAAACGAAGGCGATATTTTAACCATTGATCCTAATAGCTATGAACGCTACACCCCATATGTAAAAGTACTAACAAGTATGAGTGCCGCACAAGCTGTTCGTTTATATGAAGAATATAAACCGCTAATCAACAGTGCATACACTGAAATTGGCTATGGCGATGATGAGTTTACACAAACACTTGAAGATGCCATTGACTTGCTACTTGATACTCCAGAGCCAAAAGGCAGCTTACCTTTATTGCGTGACTCGGTTACTTATCAGTATGCGTTTTCTGAATGGGAACAATTACCCGCAGCGCAAAAGCAACTTTTACGCATGGGCCCAGAGAATATGAAAAAAGTAAAAGCGGCACTACGTAACATAAAAGCAGAGTTAGAGAGCAATTAATAATCGCTTTAACACCTAAATAGACTGCGATTGTATATGAAGTATGCAATCGCACTTTCTTTTTTGATTATCCCTTGAATAACAGAGCAAAAGTAGAGATAATCTCAATCGCGCCAACCAAGGCCCTCAATGGTAGTCTTATTGGTCCTCTCGCAACACTAGCAGGCGAACCTGGTCAGGCCCGGAAGGGAGCAGCCACAGTTTGTGACGTGTGTGCCGAGATGTGGCTGGTAAGACTGCCACCCAAATTCCTCATTTGGTGTTGTTTGAAGTATAAGTTGACATATTTGTACTAAAAGATGGCATAAATTGGAAGTATAAGGTGGCATAGTCTAGTATTTAACCAAATGGTTAGATGGTTGATTCACATGCACAGAAGAAAACTCAAACACTCCCGTGTTAAAAACCTCCATAAATTTGCTAGTCATAAAAATAAATCTACCTGTTTAGTTGAATCCTCCTTAGAGTTCGATGCTTGTTTCCATTTTGAATTCTCACCATCAATAGCCGCATTTGAAGCACAACCACTCGGTTACGAATATGAGTTTGATAACCGTACTTGCCGTTACACACCTGACTTTTTACTTACCCACACAGACGGCATGCAAAAATTTATAGAAGTAAAACCGCAAAGCAAAATTGCTGACGAAGACTTTCGTGCACGTTTTATTGAAAAGCAAACCATAGCTAAGCAAGATGGACGCGACTTAATACTGGTTACTGATAAACAAATCCGTGTATACCCAACACTCAATAACTTAAAGCTTTTACATCGCTATTCTGGTTTTCAGTCTTTAACAGAGCTGCAAGCATCGGTGCTAGAACTTGTTAAGCAATACGGCTCTATTAAAGTGGGCCAGTTAGTTAACTTTTTAAAAGTAACTGCCGGTGAGCTACTTGCTACGGTGCTACGCTTATTATCACTAGGGCAGTTATTTGCCGACTTAACTACAAATGAAATATCAATAGAAACAGCAATTTGGTCTAACAATGTTTAATGACGGTTTGTTTGAAGATGAATTTAACCAGCCATTACCAAAAGTAGAAACCAAACTACCTCAAAATTACGCCAAAGATTTACAAGCCCTTCCTGAAAAAATTAAAGCCACAACATTTGCTAAGTTTAAATATATTCAATGGCTTGAGGCTAATATTCAAGGCGGTTGGACGCAAAAAAACCTTGAGCCTATATTGAAAGTAATGCCCGAAGTTGAGGGAGAGAAAAAGCCCAGCTGGAGAACAGCTGCACGATGGTATAGCGCTTATACAAATGCAGATAAAAATATCATGGCGCTAATACCAAGCCACCAAAAAAAGGGTAACAGGGAGCGCGATACAGCCACCGATAAGTTTTTTGAAAAGGCACTTGAGCGTTACTTAGTAAAAGAAAAGCCATCGGTGGCTTCGGCTTATAAGTATTATGCAGACTTAGTTGTTATTGAAAACGACAGTGTTGTAGGCAGTGTTTTAAAGCCTTTAACATACAAAGCATTTAAAAATAGAGTCGATAATTTACCGCAATACGACGTGATGGTTGCTCGTTATGGTAAGCGCCTTGCTGATATTGCTTTTAATAAAGTAGAAGGGCATACACGGCCTACCCGAGTACTCGAAAAAGTTGAAATTGACCATACACCGCTTGATCTTATTTTATTAGATGATGAGCTACATATCCCGCTTGGTCGGCCGACACTCACCATGTTAGTTGATGTGTATAGCCATTGTATTGTTGGCTACTACTTTAGCTTCAGCGAACCCTGCTATGATGCAGTAAGGCGAGCGATGATGAATGCCATGAAACCTAAAAGTGAAGTGGCAAAGCTATACCCTGATACGGTAAATGAGTGGAAGTGTGCAGGTAAAATTGAAACGCTCGTTACTGATAATGGAAGAGAATTTTGGGGTAACAATCTTGAGCTTGCTGTTTGTGAAATTGGAGTTAACATTCAATATAACCCAACGAAGAAGCCTTGGCTTAAACCTTTTGTAGAACGTATGTTTGGCACTATTAACACTGAGTTATTAGATCCAGTTCCCGGTAAAACCTTTTCTAACATTTTACAAAAGCATGAATACAATCCCAAAAAAGATGCAATCATGCGCTTTACGACCTTTATGCAGCTATTTCATAAATGGGTAGTAGACGTTTACCATCAAGATGCCGACAGCCGCTTTAAGTACATACCAAGCCAATTATGGGATCAAGGCTTTAATACGTTACCACCAACAATGCTGAGTGATGCTGACCTTCAACAACTAGATGTTGTACTCAGTATTTCAAACCATCGGGTGCTTCGTAAAGGTGGAATAAGGCTAGAAAACTTAAGCTACGACAGTACTGAACTAGCAAATTATAGAAAGCAATTTAGCCACAAAGTATCTCAAGAAGTTTTAATGAAATTAAACCCCGATGATATTTCTTATATATACGTTTACCTCGATAAGCTAGAGCATTACATAAAAGTGCCATGCATAGACCCAAACGGTTACACCCAAAATTTAAGTTTGAATCAGCATAAAATAAATATGCGCATTCATCGCGACTTTATTTCGGGCTCTATCGATAATGTAGGCTTAGCAAAAGCGCGTATGTTTATTCATAATAAAATTCAAAACGAGTTTGAAGCGTTAAAAAATGCGCCAAAAAACTCAAAGGTAAAAGGGGGTAAAGCGTTAGCTAAGCATCAAAATGTTAGTAGCGACTCGCAGAAATCAATAGCTCAGAGTGAGCCAGTAGAACACAAAAAGGTTACACCTAAAGAGCAAGTAACTGATAGCTGGGATGACTTTATCTCAGATCTAGATGGATTCTAATTATGCTGACCGAAAAACAAAAAGAAAAGCTTAATGAATTTCGCGATGTATTTATTGAATACCCAATAATAACCACGGTATTTAACGACTTCGACAGATTAAGACTTGGTAAAGGGTTAACAGGTGAAAAGCCTTGCATGCTGTTAAATGGCGATACAGGCACAGGTAAAACAGCACTAATAAAACAGTATAAAGAACGTCACTTACCGCAATTCATTAATGGAGTGATGAATCACCCTGTATTAGTAAGCCGCATACCTAGTAACCCGACACTAGAATCGACTTTAGCCGAGCTTCTTAAAGACTTAGGGCAAGTAGGGAGTACAGAGCGTAAGCTGCGAATAAACGGTACTCGATTAACGACATCATTAATAAAATGCCTAAAAACATGTGGTACAGAGCTTATAATTATTGATGAGTTTCAAGAGCTAATTGAGCACAACCAAGGTAAAAAGCGCCGCGAGATTGCCAACCGATTAAAATACATTAACGATGAATCGGGTGTATCAATTGTCTTGGTAGGTATGCCGTGGGCAGAAAAAATAGCAGACGAGCCCCAGTGGTCATCGCGTTTATTAGTAAGGCGGCAGCTGCCTTATTTTAAATTATCAGAAAACCCAAAGCATTTTGTGCAGTTAATAATTGGCCTAGCCAACCGTATGCCATTTACCGAAAAGCCAAACTTAAGTGAGCAAGCAACAGTATTTGCTTTGTTCTCATTGTCAAAAGGCTGTTTTAGAACCCTTAAATACTTTTTAGATGATGCCGTACTTTATGCATTAATGGATGACGCGAAAACCCTCACAACCAAGCACTTAGTTAAAGCATTTGAGGTACTGTTTCCTGATGTATCAAACCTATTTACCTTGCCCGTTGCAGAAATTACAGCAAGTGAAGTCGAGCGCTATTCACTTTATAAACCTGAAAGCGCCCAAGATGAAGACCCGTTTATAGCGACTAAGTTTACTGACCGAATGCCTATTAGTCAGTTGTTGAGGAAGTGAAGGCAATTATGAAATCACGGTATATGTAAATAGTTTTTTAATTATCGAATTATTCGTATAAAGAATATCAGGAATAAATTGTTCTACACATATGCCTTGTAGCGGTACACGCCAATGCATGAACTGATGGTAATGAGCATTGAAGATGTGCGTAATATAACAAGTGTCATGATGGGCTTTATTTATAATCGGAAGTAAAACAAGGGGCTATTAAGTTCCTTATTTTATAAGACTATTAAACAAATTTTTCATTTCAGCGTCAGAATAGTTTTTGAGCATGTGATCTGAGTTTTGGACATCCGATGGCTTCTTAGTTGTACTTTCCGCTTCTTCCATTTCAGAGGCCATTGAGTCTAAAAGCGTGATGACGTCATCTGTACTGTATTTTGTTATATCAGTTATTTTTTTGAAGCTTTCAAGGTATAGATCTACATCGTACAGATCTTCCAGATATGCATTGCCGTTTTTTACGTTTAGTATTTCATCAGAAATTAAACCATTAATGGTTACTTGGACTTTACTGGTGAAAGACTCGGGCATGAATTCATATAAATACTCGATAGTAGATACGAGATCTTCTATGTCCATGTTGAAACTCAATAAATGGCATATTTTTTTCTCAATCAAGGTAAGTAACGCTATTTTCTGTTGGCTACTGATATCCTCTATTTCCAATATCTCAGCATGTATTTCTGGAAGGTTTCTAGAGTCACGGGAAACATCTAGAGCCAGATTGTCTGCAAGTAATAATGATGTGATCGCCTCGATGGTCTTTATGTCTGAGGTGTCAAAAAATATATTAAGAAGTAGGCTAATTCTATCTGAAAGATAGAGATCATAGTTTTTATAGGTAGTGTACTCATTTTCTTGTTCTACTAAGGAAACAGGTGAAGAAAGAAACAGTGGGAACAAGCTTTCATACTTAAACGTACTAGCTTTTAGGTTTAGTCGATTCTGCTTAAAGAGAAAGCGAATGTGGTGCCATACCTTCTGCACAAATCTCACGCGAGTGGCGCTGCTTAAAACGAGAAATATAAGTTCATCGTTTTTTAGGTGGGCTTTTAAAAAATCTTGAACTGACGGATTTACAAAACTTATTTTAGTATTTGAGATTGAAATAAACCCTGACTCCAAAACCTTAATTGCTTCTTCAAAATCATTTGGTTTTTGTTGATTGGAATAGTGCTCAGATAACAATCTGTGCAGCGGTATATAATAACCTTTTAAATCTTCGACTTCAGTTCCGAAATACTCATCACAAAAAAACAACGTAATCAGCAAGTGACGACAATTAACAGGTAGCTGGTTGAAAGCCTTTTCCCAAATTAAGCTCGGATTTTCAAGGGCTGACAAAATTGATTGTGGATAGTTTTGAGGTGAAGGTAGTGCAATGTTCTCACTAGACATATGAGAAATAACCCGAGGGTTATAGTTTTCGTGATCGACAATTAGGCGTAGCCAATCATTTTCTAATAGCTTAGAAATATGCTCTGAACTAATCTCAGAAATAGATAAATGATTGAATAATATATGTGATTTTATCTTTCTTGTATAGAGCCCTACATTGAGGACAAACTTTGATAGTTCAAACCTCTGGCTGTCTATGTTGTCAGATAAGGTTCTTGCTTCCTCGTAAATATGTGACCTTGTAGTCAGAACAAACTTTGAGTTATTAGACCTTTGGATTTTCCTAACAAAAGTCGCTAAAGCTGATTCGTGGGTCACTAAGGCTTTTCTATTGAGCTCAATTTTGCCTAAAAAGTCATCAAAGAAGAAAATTGTCGGCTTTGTTTCGTTAATTCTCGCATATCCTTGTTCTAGCGAATTTATTGCTTGAAAGGACCAGCCATCTTTTAGATATTGGTAACATACCATTTTTGCTAAGGTAGTTTTCCCAACACCTGGAGGACCTGAAATAACGAGGGTATTTTTGTCGTTTAAAATAGTGGATGCATCAGGGTAGCTTGGGTTCATCACATAGGTTTTTGACTCTTCGATAATTTCTTCTTTAGTGATAGCGGTAAAATTCTCTAAACCCGAATGAAGGATCTTGTCCAATATTGCAGAATCAGTGAGCCATAGTTTTATATGTGATTTAAGGATATCTGGATGCTTTCTAAGGGAACTCTGAATATCTTCAGTACCCCAGATTTCAACATTCTCAATGTATGGAGAAAATAAGTCCTGAAGCCTATCGCTTAGGGCGGGAGTCAATGAGTATGAGGTTAAGAAAATATATTTATTAGCTCCCAATTTTTGGATTTTTGGTAACTCTTTTCTTGCGGCTCTTATTAGTTCAGAAGAGTTTGAGCGTATGTAATGCTTACATTGTAAAATAGTTAAATTATCGCCTTTTGAATGCCGGCCATCAATACCACCATCAGCTCCTGGTCCAAAAGAAGAAAACCTTTCTTGGGTCTCTTTTTGGATGATGTCGATGCATAATTCCTCAAAGTCAATATGTGATAAATTAGCAAGGTTTGTCATCTGGTAATACTTCCTTAGTCTTTGAAAAAACGGCGGCAAACTAACTTTATGACATCTACCTTATGATTTTACAAATAAAATTAGTTTAAATAATCGAATAAACTACTATGCAATGTAACTTGTATTTTCAAATATGTATGGTTTCTTTCTGGTTGTGCTCAATCTAAAATTATTATTGGTAGCTATTAGTTCTAAATTTAAAAAAGGAGAACTTGTAACTTAACTAAGTATTCCTTAGTACCAAATAGGGCGTTATACTAAGAGAATCTTAGCATAATATAATTTATCGCTAAGGTTCACATGGAAACTCCAACACCTTCACGCCTAAAATCTGCAAGAAAAGCAGCTGGCCTTACTCAGCAACAGCTAGGTATGGCATTAGGAATGGAGCCAAACACGGCTAGTGCTCGCATGAACCAATACGAAAAAGGCAAACATGCCCCTGATTTTTTAACCATGAAACGCATTGCTAAAGAGCTAGATGTGCCAGTTGCTTATTTTTATTGTGAAGAAGATGTTTTATCTGAATTAATCTGCACGCTTGGAAAGTTGAGTAGCACTGATCAAAAAGAATTGTTAATGAAACTTAAGGAAAAGTAAATGTCAAAAGATTGTAAGTCTAATACCGAAGAGCCAAGTGACGAAAAACCGAGTAAATCAGATCTATGGGATATAATTAAGCGCTATGATTCGTACATTGCCACAATTAATTTTAAAAGCGGTCTAATTACAACGTTTAATTTCGGTGTTTTTGCTGGCTTGTTGGTTAAAGCCCCTGAGTTACTTCCTAATTCAGGGTTCTATTTGTGGGCTATCTCTATTAGTCTTATCGTAATTGCCTTGTTTAGTATGCTTAGTATTCTTTATGTAATGGATAGCATAAAACCTAAGCTAGATAGCTCAAAGAAACCTAGTCCTAGTTCTGTTATTTTTTTTAGTTCAGTGGCTGAGTTTGATCGAGAGGATTACATTAATAAATTTAAAAACACGGATGCGGATGCCTTTCTAGAGGATATTTCAGGGCAAGTTCACGAGGTCGCTGGTATTACTAAGAGTAAATTTAATAGCTTAGACAGAGCCACGACAACCACTAAAGCAAATCTATTTCTATTATTAATTCTCTTCATATTAATAGTTTCAGACACATTAGGGATCACATTATGTCAAAGCTAAAAGGAGCTTACGGGTCAATAGATGAAATTTTGAAGCGGAGTTTTGACAGGGAGAGAAGCTCTTCCAAGCAGGAAGAAAGTGTTTATAAGGCTAAAAGCTTTTCACAAGATTCATTGAATTATGAAAGCTACCAAACAAGCCTAGAAACGGCTTCTTCGATTCTAACTACTAACACGGGTTTACCACAGGAACAAAATTTTGGAATTCAAGAGAATATCCGAAAGGCTTTTGGCAAAAAAGGAATAAGAGACTCAAAGATAGGTGGGCATCCTGATTTTGATTATTTAGCTGACACGAAGACCCTAAAAAATGGTTTTAATGTTACGTTATTTATCGATATTAAAGGTTCGACTAAACTAGGCGTTACTTACTCTGCGGAAACAGTTTTTTTAATTAAAAATGCAATTATTAGAGCCGCTATTGAGACAATCCAAGCATTTGATGGTCATGTTCACAGAATTATGGGGGATGCCGTACTTGCTTTTTTTAGAAGTGATAAGAAGGCAAGAAATGCTGCTATTGACGCTATTAATTGTGGTACTTATATAGTTCAAGTTATGAACGAAGTTGTAAGGCCATATTTTGAAAATCAAGGTATTGAAGATGATGTTGGTATTCGAATAGGTATTGATTATGGCGAAAAAGAAAATGTCATATGGGGTATGTATGGTTATTCCGGTGCTTCTGAAGTTACAGCTACATCTTTCTTTGTTGATATTGCAGCAAAGTTGCAGCAAAGAGCCCCTAAAAATAGAGTTTTATTGGGACAATCAATTAAAGAGTTATTAGATTTACCTGAGGATATTTTGGAAATAATGTATGTTCAATCTAAAAACGAAAAAGTAAAAAAAGAATTTGTTGAACCAAATTATCGAAATGCTGATGGCAACCAAATTAATTACAAGCAATATGTACTTAACCATAAAAAATATATAGCTTTGTTACCGAGCCCCGCAACCGACACTTCATTAGAAAATATAAAAATAACTGCATGCTTAAAAGATAATGAGAACGCCCCAACAAAGTTTACTTACTATCCATGTGGAGAAGTAGTCAAGAAATCTTTAGGTATAGATTTTAAAGTTAACTTTAAGTTGCCTCAACAAGAAATAAACACAGAGATTTTGGTAAAATTTAGAGTAAAAAATACAGGCAAAGAAGCTGAGAAATCTGCTGAAAACTCAGGCAACCATGAGACTATTGTTTTTGCTCAGACTACAGATGGTTGTAATTTTAAAGCTAGTCAATGGGAAGAAACTTCTTATCTAGGTCTACATTTTATGTATATTTCTGTTTTGGACAAAAATAATAAAGTTTTATTAAACGAGGAATGTTTTGGAGTATATGTTGGAGATCCTCTTTTAGAAATTGATTAAATATTAATTTTTTGACTATCTAATTTATTTAGCCTAAACCTAAACTAAGATTTTCTTAGTTTAAGTTGGCGATGCATTTTTTAGTTCAAACAAAACCTTATCCTGAAGAGGCACTTGAAAGCTATTTACTCAGGCTTGCAAGTGATAACTCATACAATGGCTATAGTGAGCTTGCTGATATATTATGGCAATGGCTTGCAGAGCAAGATCATGAGCTTGAAGGTGCGTTGCCGTTAGAGCTGTGTAAAGTTGATGTTTATCATGCTAGGCAAGCGAGCAGCTTTAGAATAAGAGCGCTTAAGTTGGTAGCTCAATTAGCTGATGTAAACGCTGGTGATATTCTTGCGCTTGCATGGCGGCGCAGTAACTTTAAATTTGGCAACCTAGCAGCAGTAAGCCGTAATGAGCTGACTATTCCTCTTGAACTACTTCGCACTGATAACATACCTGTTTGCATTGAATGCTTGTTTGAATCTTCATATATTCCTTTTCATTGGCATTTAAAGCCCTATAAAGCGTGCCATAAGCATAAAACACAATTAACCACACATTGTGGTGAATACCATAACTTAATTGATTACAGAGCTTCTGAGACGTTTCTAGAATGTGATTGCGGTTGTAAACTATCCAGTAATGAACAGTTAAACGATGCAGACTTTAAAATTGCATTTGCGCTTGCAAGTAATAACAGCCCAAAAATAATGGGGCTGTTATCGTGGTTTGCGAAGGTTGCGTATTCCGGTGATGGTGAACACCGATTCCGGTTTTATCGTGAACACTTAAATTCCACGCATTGGGTTCATGACATTTTTAACCTAAGTGTTCACGATGGTCAATTTTAGATTGAATTTTTCTCATAGACTCCCCCTTTAATTTTATCCGATGAGCATTGTGCATTAGTCGATCTAAAATGGCATCGGCTAAGGTATTATCGCCGATGGATTGATGCCATTCTTCGGTGGGTAATTGACTGATGATGGCGGTTGATGAACTGCCGTGCCTATCATCCATGATCTCCATTAAGTCATTTCGTTGTGCCGCTTTAAGTGGCTCAAGCCCCCAATCATCTAAAACGAGTAAGTCGATCTTAGCGAGTGACTGTAACATTCGACTGTAAGTGCCATCTGCTTTGGCTTGTGTCAGCGCAAGCATCAACCTTGAGAGTCGGTAATATTTAACGCTGTAGCCTTTCATGCATCCTGTATGCGCAAGCGCACAAGTGATATAGGTTTTACCGCTACCGCAAGGGCCTGTGATCAGTAAGTTTTGTGATTTATTCAGCCAATCACATTGCAGTAGCGATGCCATCATCGATTGATTGAGACCTCGCGGGTGATGATAATCTATGTCTCTGGCGTTAGCGGCTAATTTAAGTTTTGCCGCTTTAAGTAAGCGTTGTTGTTTTCGGCTCTCTCGGTCTTGGGCTTCACTGTCTGCTAGCAGTTGTAGTCGCTCATCGAAGGACAACCCTTCATAAGTACTTGGTTGTTCCATTTGGCTCACTAAGGCGTTGGCCATACCACTGAGTTTGAGTTGACGAAGCTGAGTTATCGTTTGTTCTAACATAGAATTTCCTTACCTTAATGGAAGCTTTTAGGACCACGGATATTTTCATGGGATTGTGGCAATAACGTCGACGGCTCTTCTTGCGTTCGCGGCAATTTATCTTGGTTGCTACTGAGTATGTCTTTGATATGTTTTAACCGATATAAACTGTATTGATTGGCTATCGCACAGGCGTTATTGAGCCGATCGGCGGGATAGCTTCTTGATAGGTTGAGTAAGCCTAAGCACACACGATACGCTTGTTCTTCATGTTGTTTCTGTGCCAATTGTGCTTTCACCCAGAGCAAAACGTCATCTCCAATATCTTTCGCCCAATTCATTAAACGCCCTGGTGACCATTTATGATGCTTCTCATGCTTTACAGGCATGTGCTCGGATGTGGTGGTCATGCCCGGATGATATTTTCTCGGGTGACTGGTGATGCGTTTATGCTTGAAATAAGCCTCAATCAAGTTGTCTTTGGCATGAAGTTCAAGCTTTTCACCCACCAAGTGATGGGGTACCGAGTAAAGATGGTTATCATACTGAACGTGATAATCAATATTCACTTTGACGTGTTTAATATCCGTGAATTGATAAGCTAGTTTGGGCATGGGCGCGAGGGCGGGTTTGTCGATTGACTCGAACCATGATTGTCGTGTCCCACTCAGTTGCTTAAAGGGCTTATTATTGACCTCAAGCAGTAAGGCTTTGATGCAATGGTTTAGCTCAGCTAATGAGAAAAAGGTTTGGTGTCGTAACTTGGCGAGTATCCAGCGTTCAATGATTTGCACGCCCACTTCGGCCTTGGCTTTATCTTGTGGTTTTCTGGGACGAGCAGGCACAATCACGGTGCCATAATGCGCGGCCAATTGCTGATAACTCGGGTTAACATCAGGGTCGTAGCGACACGCTTTACTGACACCACTGCGTAAATTATCGGGGATAACCATGTCAGGTATACCGCCGATAAATTCAAATGCTCGCACGTGACTGCCGATCCAGTCGGGTAGACTTTGGCTCCAGGTTGCTTCACAAAATGTATAATTTGATGCGCCCATCACCGCCACGAATATCTGGGCGAACTTCACTTCACCCGTCGCATTACAAACAATGGGCATCGTTTGACCCGCATAATCGACAAAGAGTTTTTCTCCTGCTTTATGCACTTGTCGCATCGAACGTTTTTGCTTTTTAAGCCAGGTCATATAGCGATCGCAGAACTGAGAATAGCTGTAACAACGATTCGGATATTGCTGAGTATATTCTTCCCAGAGTAAGTTCTTGGTGACGCCTTTGCCCGTTAATTCTTTTCGAATGGCTGGCCAATCTGGCACTTCAAATCGCTGGGATGGCCGAGTGTCGGCGCGAGGATAGAACTGACTAGCAAGCACAGAATCATCAAGCTCGTCGGGCAGTGGCCAACTTAACGATAAAGCTCTGGCTTTAGTGAGTAGTTTTTGAATACCACCGACACTGATCTTAGTGCTGGCACTTATTTTTCTGACACTGAGTTGGGCAGCAAAATGTAGCCTCAACACTTCTCGAATTTTACGCATTGTGATCCTCTTAGTCGCCATATCCCTTCCTCAGTAATACAAAAAGGAAATAGCTTAACAAAGTAATTAATAATCAATGCGTTGAAATTGTACTGGTTTGGTGTGAACACCGATTCCGGAAAATCAGTCAAAAGTGTTCACGATAAAACCGGAATGAGCGTTCACGCTAAAACCAGAACGGGTGTTCACGATGGGCCGGAATCACTGTTCACGATGCTCCGGAATATGCA